>JBBSEL010000141.1:0-7420 GCA_038239755.1 Chloroflexia bacterium
ATTACCCCTTTTATCAGCAAGCAGAGTAGCCCTAACCGTTGGCTGCACTGGAGCCAGCATCGGCGGGGCGGGGGCCGAAGCGTTGGAGGGAGCGGGCCGTTGCTTTGGCGGCTTCGTCCTGCCGGTTCTTCGGCGTGGCGGGCGATTCGAGCGCGCCGAGAAGCTGGCCCGAAATCCGAGCGATGTCGGCGACGGCGGCCTGGAAGGCGGCCTCGTTCGCCCTGGAGGGCTGGTTGAACCCGCTGATCTTCCGCACAAACTGGAGCGCGGCGGCGTGTAGCTCGTCCTCGGTGACCGGCGGTTCAAAATTGAAGAGCGGTTTGATGTTTCGGCACATCCTGTGTAACCTCCTGCCGGGGTTGCGGTCCCCACCGATTGCTAGTACCGACCCGCCGCGCTTACTTCACAATGCGGAAGCGAAAATCCGTGCGTGGCCCCGACTCGATGATCTCGATTTTCTCCAGCGCAATGTGCAGGGCGTCGAGTTGGTCGAACAGGCGGAGGCCGCCACCGAGGAAGACGGGCATGATGCCGACCTCTAATTCATCCAACAGCCCGGCGTTCAGGCACTCCTGGATGATCTGCGCCCCGCCGATCACCGTGACATCTTTGGCCCCGGCAGCGGCTTTGGCCTGGGCGACCGCGCTTTCGATGCCGTCGGTGACGAAGGTGAACGTCAGCTTGTCATTCTCGCGGGGCGCGTTTGCCGGAGCCTCATGCGTGAGGACAAAGATCGGCACCTGGAACTCGTAATGATCGGCGTACTGATCCGGGTCGCCCATCGCATAGGCCCGGCGGCCCATCACCACGGCCCCCGTCTTCCGGATCGCCTCCTGAAGCAGCGCCGTTTCCCCTAATTCCCCAAGGTCGGGAAAGAGGCGGTCCACGTTGCCGTGCGGGTCATTAACAAAACCGTCCAGGGACACGGTCATGCCCCCACAAACGATACCCATAAGCCCTCCTATCGTGTCGGTGGCGTTGCTGTCCGCCCCGCGCCCTGTTATAGTTAGCACACTCGCTTTATGTTGTCAACTTTATGAGCAGAGATTGGCGCGATGCGTATAACCGGATCGCCCTATGAAATTTGCCCGCTTGTTTATATCGCCCCGGCTTCAGTGATAGCGGAAATAGCCGATCAGGGGGCATGTGCGGTCCGCATGGCTGTTGCAAAGTCGAGATGTAGGAGCGGAGCGCGTTGTGGGCGTAGGGGCGTCCGGCGGACGCCTGGCTGGGGAGGGCTGCCCCGACCGGATGGGGTACCCCGCCAAGGCGTCCGCCGGACGCCCCTACACCAGCATTGGGAGTTGCCCTGGCATGGTGACTTTGCAACAGCCATAAGGCGGTTCCGCACCCCATCGTCAACAAGCGGGAAAATGGCTATAATCGGGGTAGCCGCACAGAAAGACCGCCACCATCGGCCAGAAAGAAGATCGGCAGGTAGCATGAGTAAAGTATTGCTGGTGGACGATGATCCCAATATCCGGCGACGGGTCCGCGCCTGCTTGCAGCCCGAAGGCTTGGCCCTGGTCGAAGCTGCCGATGGGGTGGAGGAGCCGTTCGCACCTGCCGATGCGCCGTTGCTGCCCCCTACATGGGCTGTAGTGACGCGCTGCCCGCCGAGATCCCGCTCAGCTTGCTGGACGCCATCCTCGTCCCCTAATCATCGGAACGCTGCTGCTTTTCGTCGCGCTTCTGGTCTTCCTCGTGTTCCCGCCGCTCCCGGTCTTCGGCCAGATCGAGGGCGAGGACGCTGGTCAGAATGAGCAGGTCGTCCGCGCCCTCGGCGATCTCTACGCCGTAGGTTTCGGTGAGGCTGATCCAGCGCTTGGAGACGGTAGCCACCGTCCGCCCGTCGCGTTCGATCTTGTACTCGTGCTCGAAAAGGCTGCCGGTCACATGCAGATCGTGGGGGCCGGGCACATCGATGGTAAAGCGATCGACGAAGGGGCTGAAGATCCGCTGCCGGACGACGGTTTGCTCCTGGCCGGGGAAGCTGATCCGGTAGGTGGCGCGGAGAGCGATCAGTTGCCGCTCGACTTTCGCCACCTCGGCCCCTTCCAGATCGCGGATGATCAGCGTGTTGTGCAGGGTCAAGACCTTGCCATCGACATGATAGACGCGCTGCCCCTGGTCGTCAGTGATATCAGAATCCTCACCCAGCCGGATTAGCCGCTCGCGGATGATATAGCGCATGAGACAACCTCCTGTGGCGCGATAGCCGCACCAGATCCCCTAATTGAGAGTCAGCCCGGCAGAGACGCGCGATAAAATCGCCTGATTGATTGGCAATATAATGTAATGTGGGGATCGCGCCGCTGGGCCGCGCCGACCGTTGCCACAGTGTCTACAGGCAGTCTACCCAGCAAAGGACGTGCCGCCGCCTCAACGGCCCGTTCTTTTCGTGATCCCCTTTCTTCCTCGTTCATACCCAAGCTATCTCTCAGGGATATGTAGTATCTGGTTGCCGGTAACTAATCTTAACGAACTGAAGGGAATTCAGACCGCTAGAAGTTTGCGCGCCAATGCACGGTTTTGATATACTCATATCATAGACAAGGATAGGGTAGCCCACTGACGGTGTTATTTGCTAAGCCCTCGATAACCGAGACACGAATCGTCTCGCTGCCCAACCATACCCACATACCCACCACTGCGGAAACCCGATAGGTGCTCCACGGACAGAATGCTACGGGAGCAACCGAAATTAAATGCCGTTGAAACGAAGAGCTATCGAGGTCCCAGGCATGATACAAGGCAGTTGCTGGTCAGGTTGCTTAGGCGGGAGGCCTAAGGCAACCAGGAGATCGTTATGCGCGCTGTACAACGGCTGCCGGGCCGACTAGGGCAACTGAATGGAACCTGGCTCCTGCTCCTGGTGGGTACGCTTGCCTTCCTGTGCTATCTGACCATTGATTTTCTCATCTACCAGGCTCCGGCCTACCGGATCCGCCACCGAGCCGTCCTGTTCGACCGCCTACCGGTGTGGTCCACCATCCGCGATCTGCCGCTGCCGGTGCCCCAGACGGCAACAACCGGCCTGATTGTCATACTCGGCGCGATGCTGCTGGCGCTGGCGGGCTATTTCCTGGTGGTGTGGTACAGCCAGCGCACGTTGATCACGCGCCGGGTGCTGGGGCTGGTGGTGGGATTTACCGCTCTGTTCTACCTGGCCTCGCTGCTGACCCTGCCGACGTTCAACGACGACACGTATATGTACATTCAGTACGCGCGGGTCTTCACCCTCCATCACGCCAACCCCTACACCGTCCCGGTCAGCGCCTATCTGTTCGACCCTGATCTCCAGTTTACCGATGTCGCCTGGCGGCAGACCACCCTGCCCTACGGCCCGGTCTGGGCCTACCTGTCGATGTTGTGGGCGTGGCTGGGCGGCACCGATGTCGTGCGCACCCTGCTGCTGTTTCGCGGGTTTTTGATCGCCTTCAACGTCGCCAACCTGTTCTTGATCTGGAAGATCCTGGCCCGGATCAACCCGGCCCACCGGCTCACCGGGCTGTTGTGCTATGCCTGGAACCCGCTGGTGATCCTCGCCGGTCCGGCCCATGTCGAGCCGGTGATGCTCTTCTTCCTCCTGCTGAGCGCCTACCTCTACGTGGTCCATCGCCCCTGGGTGGGGCTGGTGGCCGTCGCGCTTTCGGTGCTGACCAAGTTTATCACCGGGCCGCTGGCGCTGATCTACTGGGTCTTCTTCTGGCGCGGGCGGTCCTGGTGGATAGCCGTAGGCGGGGCGGCGCTGGGCCTGGCGGTGGCCGTGGTCACGTTCGGGCCGTTCTGGGACGGATTAAGCTCGGTGGTACCCCTGATCCGCGACCCCGGCACCGGCAACAGCGGGCAGGTGGTATCGGGCACCCGTAGTCAGAGCATTCCCGCCTTTCTGCTGGTCGTCCTGTGGATCAGCCTGTGGCGGCAGCGTGGCCCGGCAGATCTGATCCGGGGGTGGGCGCTGGCCTTGCTGGTTTTCGTCCTCTTTCTCATGCCCCATGCCTATGCCTGGTATCTGATCACCCTGATCGGGGTGATCAGCCTGGTGCCCTCGGCCCGCCTGGTGGCGTTCACTTTCACCATCTGTGGGGCCACCGGAGTCGCGTGGGTACTAGAATTGCTTGGTCGTTTCTTTGTCAGCCCCTCAGACATGGTCTCGCGGGTGCTCTGGTGGGGGCCGGTATTGTTAGCGTTGGCGTGGCTCTATGGCCGGGACCTGCGGCGGCTGCCCGGGCTGGTGCAGCAACTGGCGATCCGGCGCAGGAGCGTACTCTCTTGAATAAGGCCGATCAGGTCACAACATCGATGCAAAAGAAAGGAACTATGTACCTCGATACCCACCCAACAGTGGGCAGGCAGGTCGCCATAGCGCAACGGTGCTGGCAGGCATTCGTCGCTATCACGCTCGTCGTGGCGACGTTGCCGCGACTGATCATCAACTACGGTCCCGACGAAAACGGCGCAAACAGTGCCAGGGCGGCGCTCCGCTTCTTCCAAACCGGGGTCTATAGCTCCTCGCGTGCGCCCGGCAATCCCCTGTTCGAGTATCTCTTAACGCCGATCGTACCCTGGGCCGGGTACATTGGGGCAAACCTCCTGGTGCTGTGCTTCTATGTCGCCGCGGTGCTCATGTTCGCGGATCTGGTGCGGCAGGTGCCGGGCCGGTGGTTGGTGGTCAGCGTTTTTGCGCTCACCCCGATTATGCTGGTCAACGCGGCGGTCACAATGGACTATGTGTGCGGGCTGGCCCTGTTGCTGGCCGCCTATACCCTGCTCACCCGCCACTGCTATGGGCTGGCCGCGCTGTGTCTGGCCTGCGCCATCGGATTCCGGCTGCCCAACATCCTGTTTGTCGGCGCCGCCTTGCTCTACCTGTTCCTGCGACGCGACCGCTGGCAAGACATGCTGCGTTTCGCCCTGATCAGCCTGGTCGGCGGGGTGCTCTTCTTCGGGCCGATCCTGGCCCGGGTAGGCCTGGGGATATTCAACATCCCCGCCTCGCCGCTTCAGGGCGGGAGCTATACCCTGCTGGTCCTTTATAATGGGGTGATGCTGCTGGGGCCAATTGCCACCGTCGCCGTGGCCTTGCTGCTCCTGCGCCAGCACCGGCAGGTGGGCGAATCGGTGCGGGCGGCGCTGCGCGGGCGGGATCCGGCCATCGTGCTGGAAGGGTCCACCATCCTCCTCTTTATTGCCCTCTTCGTGCGCCATGCCGACCAGACCGCCTACCTGCTCCCGGTCGTTCCGTTCCTCTATTTGCTGCTGGCCCGCTGGTTGTCACCGCGCCAATGGATGGGGCTGGCGGCGTGCGTGCTCATCTTCGGGCTGGTCACCCCCGATTTCAAAGGCGGGGAGAGCGGGCGGCGCACCCTCACCTTGCAACCGGCGTGGGGGATCGTGGTGGCCGATTACCAGGAACGGCAGGACATGGAGCGGCTGCGGGGGCAGGTTTGCAGCGTGAATCCGGCGGCGCGGGCGGTGTTCTTGACCGGGCTGGGCCAGGTCTTGACCTTCCAGAACCCGGCGCTCGCCAAAGTCACCGCCAACCAGATCGATCCCCGGCTGGACCCGGCGGGGGTGGACGAGCCGACTAACATCTACCGTTGCGTGGATCGGGAGGTCTACCTGGTTTATGTGCTGTCGAAAGAGAATGTGCAGCGCCTACGCGCCGATGGCTTCAGCGTCTACATCTTCAATAAGTATGCGCCGAGTCTGGTGATCAACCAGTACAAGTATGATCCGTATGCCGTCGGTGCCCAACGCCTGGACATTGATGACACCCACGCCTTCGAGCAGGTAGGGATGCCCTAGCGACCCCGGCTAGAGCGAGGGCACGGGCCAACCCGGCGGGTAGATCAGGTAGACGGTGCCCCCCGACCGGGCCAGCCACAACGATTCGAGCTGGGCGCGAGAATACGTCCGGAGCACCGTTGCCGCTCCCGGCGCGGCGGGGTCATTGACGATCGGGTTGCCCGCCGCATCAAACCCAACCAGCACCCCCAGGTGCCCGCTGCTCGTAAGGAGCGGTGCGCCCGCCAACTCCCCCCGCCCCCAGGCATAGCTGATGATCACCGGCACCCCCGCCGCGATCCAGGATTCGGCCTGCGCCAGGCTGGTGAAGCGGGCGACCTGCCCGGTGAGGTTGTAGGTGGCGGCATAGGCGGCGTTGAACGGCCAGTTGCCGTGCCCCCCATAGCGCCAATCGTAGACCCCTGCGACGGCGGCGCGCACCCGTGGCGCACACGGGCCGGGGTCGTGTTCCCAGTAGCCCACCACCATCGACGTAGCCGTGGGGCTGCACCACACTTCCCCGCCGTCGGCATAGACCATTTGCGAGCACGCAGGCACGGCCAGCGCCCGGTTCCAGCGACGCGGATCGCCCGGCGTGCGCTGGCGCGGCGGCTGCGGGGTGGTCGATGTGGCGAGGGCGGCGCGGTGCACCGAGGGCCAGATTGTGCGGTCGGTGCTGAACAGCCGCAGGCGGAGTTGCAGCGCGGTCGCCGGGGGGTGGCCCCCGGCGAGGCGCAGAGTATCAACATCCACCGTGCCATCCGCATTCGCTTGCCCGGTGACCGAATGGCGCTGGACGGTGCCGGTGTCGGCGGCCCACACGCCCAGGTTGTACCAGGTGGTCCAGTGGTTGCCGACCTGGGCGCGCACCTGCGCCTCCAGCCAGGTACCGGGTGGCGTGGCGGCGTTCCACGAAGGAATCGCCTCGGTCGCCCCGAAGCCCGGCGTGATCACCGGGCTGGTCGCCATGCCAACGACGAAGCTGCCACCGTTGTAGAAGTTGTGCCCGTAATAGCTGCCGGGCGCATAGGGGTCGGTGGCACCGGTTGCCATTTGCGGGTCCAGTTGGAGCGTACCGTCGGCGGCCAGGGTGACCCCGGTACGGCTCCACCCGGCGAATCCGTGGGTGGCGGCATCCCAATGCGCCAGCCCGGTCTGGTAGGCCGTGCCCACGGCGCGGGCTGGCCCTGCTGCCGCCAGCCCGATCAGCACGACCAGCGCGATATTGATCAAGGGGCGAGGGTGGCGCAGCATAGGCTTCCTCTTAGGTAAACAAGCAGGCAGGCAGGCCGGAAGGTCCCCTGATTGTAGCACCCCGCCTTTCGGGCTGTCAATGCGGTTCTCAGTAACCTCCAATCGCCACGTCCCACAGACGGCCCGGTGTCGCAAGATATGCTCGATAGCTCAGTCAGCGCCGGACGGACCCGAGACTACCACACCGGGCGAAACGTCTGCGGCAGGGTGCCGCCGTTGGCCGCCATGATGAAGCGGCGCAGATCGGCGCGCAGGTGGGGCAGGCGGTCGGCCCCCATCAGCGCGCCCCACTCCGCCTCCAGGCGGGCCATCGTGGCTTCGGCCTCCCTGATACAGGCCCAGCCGCGCTCGGTCAGGGTGACGATTTTGCCGCGCC
>JBBSEL010000142.1:0-7397 GCA_038239755.1 Chloroflexia bacterium
GGGGGCCGTGCGCCGCAGCCGCCGCAAAAACGCGCCTCCCCGGCCAGTGCCGCCCCACATTCGATACAAAAACGCGCCATGCTTCCTCCTAACTAAAACCCGATAGACCCATGCCGTGCGGGATCAGCCTTCATCCCCGGCGGTGACAAAGACCGGTTGCGCCCGCTCGATCCCGCCGCTGCGCACCGCCAGCCGCTCGCTGTAGACCAGCTTGAGCAGGATGGGAGTCGCCAGCGTGGTGACCAGGGTCATCACCACGGCGGCGGCGAAGATGTCCGCGCCGATCAGCTTGTTCTGGAACCCGACCCCGGCAATAATCAGGGCGACTTCCCCCCGCGAGATCATGCCGACCCCGACCCGCAGCGACTGGAGCGGGCGCAGCCCGGCGGCCAGGGCACCGAGGCCACTGCCGATCAGCTTGGTGACGACGGCGATCACGAGCATCGCGCCGATCAGCGCCGGGGCGGCCCAGAGGCTGCCCAGTTGCACCTGCAAGCCGATACTGACGAAGAAGATCGGGGCGAAGAACCCGTGGGTGAAGGTGGTGATCGTCGCCTGGTGATCGTGGATGGCCTTGGTTCGTCCGAGCAGAATACCCGCGATATAGGCCCCGGTAATCGCCGCCACCCCGCCCAACGCTTCGGCGGACCAGGCCGACACCAGCACAATCGCCAGAATCGCCGCCAGGGCCATTTCGGTCGGTTGCTTCTGCATCACGGCGTCAATCCGCGGCAGCAAGAAGGTGCCGAGCGCGATGATCGCCACAAAGAAGCCGACCATCTGGAGCATCGGCAGCAGCGCGCTTTGTCCGCTGGTCACTGCCATCACCACCGCCAGCACGATGACACCCATCACGTCATCGATCACGGCGGCTCCCAGGATGGTCGTGCCCTCGGTGCTGCGCATCCGCCCTAGCTGGCGGAGGGTCTCGGCAGAGATGCTGACGCTGGTCGCGGTGAGAATCGCGCCGATGAAGAGCGAGGTTGCGAGATCCTGGTTAAACAGGAAGCCCAGCAGCACCCCGCCGCCGAGCGGGAGCAGCACGCCCCCCAGCGCGGCGAGGAACGAGGCCCGCCCGGCGCGCCGCATTTCGACCATGTCGGTATCCAGCCCGGCCATGAACATGAGGAAGACCACGCCGATCTGGGCGAAGCCGGTCATCATGTCGCTTTCGTGGACCACGCCGAGCAGCGACGGGCCGAGGATCAATCCCATCATCAATTCGCCCAGCACGGCGGGCATCCCGAACCGCATGACCACTTTGCCGAGGATCTTCGCGCCGGTCAGGACAATCGCCAATCCAATCATCAACTCTAAGGAGGCGTGCATAAAGCTCCTCTCTCCGCAGTGCGCAAAGAAAAACGGCGTGCATCCCCCATGAGGGACGCACGCCGTTTGTGCAAATCGCACACGCTACACCTTGTGTGCTTTAATCATCCGCTTCTACTCAGATTATAACCGACCGTTTCCGATCCTTCATCGGCATTACTCACCAATTTCGTTCCGAGAATTTGTTCATGCTGCACAAAAATAAGCCTGGCTGCACCGCATAGTTTCGCCGCTGCCCCCTTGCCCTCTGTAACTGGGAGCCGTGCCGGGCAGCGGGCGGTGGGGTATTGGCCCTGCGCCGCATAGCCCGGTGGGGTAGGGCGGCTTTACAGATCGGCGGCGGGCAGTAACCCGCGCCGCACGGCATAGGCCAGCAGTTCCGCCTTATTGTGGAAGCCGAGCTTGCTCATGATCGTGCTGCGGTGCCGCTCGACGGTGCGCAGGCTCAGGGCTAGCTCCTCGGCGATCTCGGCGTTACTGCGCCCGGTGGCGATAAGCCGCAGCATGTCTTGCTCCCGCACCGACAGGTCGGTGGTGTCGGCGGCCCGGCCCAGGTGGTCATCCGCGAGCCGCTGCCCCAGGATCCGGGGGATCGGCACGCCGCCGTGTGCGACCAGGTCGAGCGCGGCGACCAGTTCGCTGGCCGACCCGCCCTTCAGCATATACCCGGCGGCCCCGGCCTGGAGGGCGGCGAAGAAATACGCCTCGTCTTCGTGTACCGTGAGCACCAGCACCTGGACCTGGGGCACGGCCTGCCGCAAGGCCGGGATCGCGCTCAGGCCACTCATGCCCGGCAGACTCAGATCCAGGATCACCAGATCCGGGTGGGTCTGCGTGGCCTGGGCGACCGCGTCGGGGCCGTCGGTCGCCTCGCCCACGAGCAGATAGCCAGGCTGGGTTTCCAGGATGAGGCGCAAGCCCGCCCGTACCACCGCGTGATCATCGCAGATCAAGACCCGCGTTATCCCCGTCGTTACCCCTGTCGTCATCCCTGCTGCCTCCCTCTGCCCGGTCCCCTGTTCACGATACTTCCAGCGGCACTTCGACCCAGACCGTTGTCCCGTGCTGGGGCGCGCCCTCCACCCGGAAGACCCCGTTCAGCAGGGCCACCCGTTCCTGCATACCCAGTAGCCCAAAATGTGCCCCGGCGAGGGCGGTGATCTCACGATCGGGGATCTCGCGGGCGGGCAACCCCTGGCCGTTGTCGGTGATCCGCAGGGTCACCTGGCCCGGTTCGCGGCGGAGGGTGATGCTGGCCTGCCGGGCGTGCGCGTGCTTGCCGATGTTCGCCAGGGCTTCCTGGGCCACGCGGAACAGCGTGATCTCCACCTCTGGCGGCAGGCGGCTGGTCGCGTCGTCGGCCTGCATCGTCACCACCACCTTGGACCGTTCTTGCAAATCGCTGCCCAGGCGGCGCAGCGCGGGCACCAGCCCCAGGTCGTCCAGCACAGGCGGGCGCAGGTCGGCGATGACGCGCCGCAGCCCGCTCATCATATTTTCCGCCAAACCCGTCGCATCTTCGAGGATGTGCTGCGCCCGCGTGGCCGATTCGGGTAAGGACTGCTGGATCACCCCCAGCGCCAGCACCAGCGCTGCCAGCGATTGGCCGGTATCGTCGTGCAATTCGCGGGCGACCCGGCGGCGTTCGTTCTCCTGCACCCCGATCACCCCTTGCATCAGCCGGTGCTGGAGCGCCTCTTGCGACCCGGTCAGGTGCTGGAGATCGTCGCCGCGCGCCGCCAGATCGGCGTTGGAGGTATTCAACTCCTCGATTGTGGCCTGGAGTTGTTCGTTGAGCGTCTCCAATTCTTCGTTGGCGGCCTGCAATTCCTCGTTGAGCGTCTCGGACTCCTCGGTGGCCGCCTGGGCCTGCTCCATGATCAGTTGGGTGGTGTCGCTCGTCGCCCGCAGCGCCACGTTGGCGTGGGCCAACTCGTCGTTGGCCGCCAGTACGGCGCGATTGGTATCGACCAGGCGTTCCATCTGCCGGGTGTGGCGCTCTACCGAGTCTTCGGCCCGCTGGCGGGCGGCGGCCAACTCGGCGTTGCTTTGTTGCAACTCGGCATTCTGCCGCGCCAGGCGGGTGTTGGCGGTTTCCAGGTCGTCCACGGCTTCGGTCAGGGCCGCCTCCTTCGCCGTCATCGCCGTTCGGGCCTGGTCCAGTGCCTGGCGGGTGACGACGTTCGTGGTGATGTCGGTCACCTGGATGAGGACGGTGGGCAGCGTCGCGCCGCTCGTCTCCTGAAGGGGATAGCAGGTGAGTTGCAGGTAGAGCGGTTCGCCGGTGGTCACATGGGGCACCTCCACATCGGCCAGGCTGGTGATCTCCCTGGTCTGGATGGTCCGATCGATGGCCGCCTGGAGAGGGCGCGGCGCGATGTGTTGGACAAGATGCACAAAATCTTCCCCGATAGCAGGCGTGTGAATCGCGAGGAGGCGGCGGGCGGCGCTGTTGATCTCCTGAATATCATAACGCCCGTCTACCACCACGACCCCCACGGCCAGGCGGTGTAACAGGTTGTCCCAGGCCGCCCGGAGAAGCTGCATTTCCCGCTGCACAACGAGCAGGTCCCGCGCCGAGGTTGCCGGGAAATGCTGGTCGGGCCGGTGCAGGGACAGGGGCACGGGTAGCTGGGTGGGCCAGAGCAGGCTGGGCGGGCGCGGCCCCTGCCGCCGGTAAATCTTGTGGGGGGTCAGGTGGGGGGCAAAGAATTCGGCCAGCGGGCGCACGGTTTCGGTGCGGCCCAGCACCAGGTAGCCGCCGTCGCGCAGGGCGAAGGCGAACAACTGCAAGGCGCGCTGCTGCAATTCCTTCGTGAAATAGATCAGCACATTGCGGCACAACACCAGGTCGATCTGGGGAAACGGTGCGTGCTGGCCCAGATCGTGTTCGCCAAAGACGACCAGGCTGCGGATCAGCTTGCTGATCGTATAGCCGCCGGGGCTGCTCGTGAAATAGCGGGTGATGAGGTCGGGGGGCAACCCGGCCAGCGCGGCGGCGGGGTAGATCCCCTGGCGGGCAAAGGCGACCGCGTCCCCGTCGAGGTCGGTGGCGAAGATTTTGACCGGGATCGCGCTGAGATCATCGCCAAGCACGGCGCAGACCAGGAGCGCCAGCGAATAGGCCTCCTCTCCGGTGGCGCAGCCTGCCGACCAAATCCGCAATTCCTGCCCACGGGACCGCCGGGCCGCGAGCAGTTCGGGTAACACCTGGGCGCGCAAGATGGCGAACAGTTCCGGGTCGCGCATGAACTCGGTGACTTTGATCAGGAAGCTGCTGACGAGCCGGTCCACCTCTTCGGGATGGGTCTGTAAATACCCGGCGTAGGCCGCCAGATCCGGGCACTGCGTGGCGGTGATCCGCCGTTGGAGGCGGCGCAGGATCGTGGCCGGTTTGTACACATGGAAATCGATCCCGCTGACCTCCCGCACCTGCTCCAGCAACGAATCCAGATCGGGCACGACCCTGGGCGGGGTGGGCAGGCTCAGACCACTGAGGAGATCATGCAGGATCGGCCCGATTTGGGATAGTTCGGCGACAATATCCACCGTCTGGGGGGCCAACGAGCCGGGCATCCCTGGATAGGCGGCGGTCGCGGGATTCTGGATCACCACCGTGCCCCCGGCGTCGTGGACGGCCCGCCCGCCGATGGCTCCATCGGAGCCGGTGCCGGTCAAGATGACGGCGATGAGTTGTTCGCCATACACGGCGGCGGCGCTGCTGAGGAGGAGATCCACCGAGGGCTTGGGCCGCCCCGCGCCGTCGGGCAGCACGGTCATATCGTGGGCCGTGATCTGTACATGGCGGTTGGCGGGCACCACGTAGACGGTACCGGCCTGGAGTGCGGCATGATCGGCCACGGTGATGACCGGCAGGGCTGAGCGGCGGGCCAGGATCTCGCCCAGGTGGCTGGGGCGGGTGGGATCGAGATGTTGGGCGATGACGATGGGCGCGGGGAACGGGGCACGGAGCGCGCCGACCAGCGTAGTCAGGGCCTCCACCCCCCCGGCAGATGCGCCCACGACGATCAGGGGCGACCCGTCTATAACGTCAGGCATGGCCTGTATGCTCCTAAAGCCCCCGCATCCTGGGGGCATCCGCGTGCAAGGGCACCCCGGCGGGCGCGCCCTGCGTCATTCTGTCCCCTCGGTCCAGGCCGCGCCCCGCCCCGCCCGATCATCAATCCTGTTGAGTCTGTCCGCCATTCCCTCATTATACTCGATTGCAGGCCGATACCCTACACCCCCCTGCGCGGACATCGGGCGGTTGCCCGGTCGCCCTGCCGGGGTCACGCTGCCGGATGGCGGGTACCCGCCACAAATTGGCGGCTACCCGCCATCAAGTTGGCGGCTACCACCGATGTGTTCGCCCGGCTTGGGTGCTATAATTACTGTGTTCCACTCCGGTCCCGTTCTCAGCCAGAGGGTTGTCCATCCGCCGACCCGGCCTCTGAAGCTTCCCGGCTTATCCGTGAACATCCTGCCTATTCCCCACCGGGCCTGGCCTGGTGGGCGTTTTGGGTGCGTGGCCGGGTTACCGGCACCGCGTTGGGGCGGCACCCGGCGACGGCGGTGCCGCCGCTATTCGGCCCCGAGGAGCCACACCTTGATGCAGCAGAACAAGCAACGCGAGATCGTGCAAACGTATTCCGGCTGGGGCCTGATTACCTTTCCCCACGGTGGGCGCATCCGCACCCACTTTGTGCTGACCGAATATGCCACCGGGCAACACCGGCTCACCTGCGCGGGGCGCTTCCCCCCGGCCAGCTACCAGGGGTGGGAGCAACTGGTGCACCAGTACCGGCTAAGCCCCAGCCTGACCCGCGAGAAGGCCCGGCAAAGCGGCGCCATCGAATGTTTCGCCGGGCATACGGCGGACAACCGGCAACTGACGATCACCCAGATGTTCCTGGTGGACGCCGAAGCGCGCGGCCTGGGCGGCGACAAACTCCACCTGCAAATGCACTTTGACTGTGACGATGCCAGGGTCCAGCCTTGATCATGCAGCTCCCTGCCCGGACTGCTACCCGGCAGCGTTACTACCGACCGCTCCCAGCCGTAACCCGCTTGTTCTCCCTGTCGAGATCGCAGTTCGGCAGCCTGCCGGGCCGCATAGCGGGAAGAGTGTAAGGATAGAAGATGTCCTCTAAAGAACCCATTACGGTGTTACGCAGCACGACCACGCTGGCGCTCGTGCTGATCGTGGCGCTGATCAGCACCGCGTGCGGCGGCAGCCCGGCAGCCTCAGCAACGCCGCCACCTACAGTCGCCGGAGGGACGGCTCCCCGTGCGACACTGGCCCCGGTCGCCGGGGCCACCGCCACTACCGGGCGCGGCACGGCGGGCCAACCGGGGCAGAGCAAGCTCGATTGCCAGGCGCTTGCCAATGCCGCCTTTGACTTGAATAGTAGCGAACCCTTATTGGTGACGTTGGCGGGCGCGGGCGGCTCCGTGAAGAACCGGCCCGACTCGTCGCTTTATATCGACACCGCCAAACTTCGCGCCGATCTAACGGTGCTTACCGCGCTGCCCGATCCCACCGACGCGACGGAGAGCGCCCTTATGGGGAAGCCCAGCGAAGCCATCCCCCAGTTCCGCCAATTATTGGACCTTATTGATGCCAGCAGCGCCGCCAACCCCGGAGCGACTCCGGGCAGTACGCCTACGGGGAGCAATCAGCAACTGCTCGACTTTGTCGCCAAGATGATCAAGATGTCTACCGCGCTCAATGAGGCCCTCGCCAATAGCTGTCCGAACACCGCCCCTAATCTACCCGAGGCCCAACCGCCGGGGGCGGCGGTGACCCCGTTGACGGCGGGTTACCAGCCCGGTCAGCCGGCACCGGTCGGCGACTTGCGCGTGACGCTGGACCGGGTAGCGACGCTAGCGGGGGCCGACGCCCTCCTGCCCACGTCCGGCAACCGCTTTGTCTTCGCCTATATCACCGTCGAGAACACCGGCGCGACCCCGTTTCAAGTCCAGCCGCTGACCAGCACCTATTGGGAGGATGCCAGCGGCAAACAATACTTCAGCGATCCATACAGTATCGGCCTTGACCCGAACGCGAC
>JBBSEL010000143.1:0-7389 GCA_038239755.1 Chloroflexia bacterium
CAACGACAACTGGCGCGAGTGGGACGATGATATGGCCGTCGGATCGGTCCACCTGATCGAAACGCTGGAATTCCTCCTTGCCCTGCGCCGGATCAACTGGCAGGGGCCGATCCTGCTCGACCAGTTCCCCTTCCGCGAAGACCCGATCCAGGCGGCGCGCAGCAGTATTCGGACGATCCGCCAGCTCGACCGCGCCCTGGACCGGATCGATCTGGCCGCGCTGACCGCCGCGCAGGACAAGCATGATGCGCTCGCCGCCCAGGGCATCGTCATGGACCTGCTCCTGGGTGCCCCCGACACGGAGGCCACCCGATGATGACTGTCCCCCAGGCAGCGACCGATCAGGTCGAAAAGCTCCGCAAGATGGCCCGCTCGATCCGGCGGCGCGATCTGCAAACGGTTTTCGGGGCCAAGCTGGGGCACGTTGGCGGGGAGATGTCGGCCACCGACATCCTGACGGCGCTCTATTTCGCCGTGCTCCACATCGATCCCGACCACCCGAACGATCCCGACCGCGACCGCTTCATCCTGAGCAAAGGCCACTCGGCGGTCGCCCTCTATACCACGCTGGCCCATCGCGGCTTCTTCCCCATCGAAACCCTGGCGACCTTCGCCCAACCGCTTTCTAAACTGAACGGGCACCCCGACCGCAACAAAGTGCCTGGCGTGGAGACCAACACCGGCCCGCTCGGTCACGGCGTGCCGGTCGCCGTCGGCGCGGCGCTGGCGGCCAAGTTGCAGGATGCCTCCTGGCGGGTCTTCGCCCTCACCGGCGACGGGGAATTGCAAGAGGGCAGCAACTGGGAAGCGGCCATGTCGGCGGCGCACTATAAGCTGGACAACCTGACCGTGATCGTGGACCGCAACCGCTTGCAACAGGGCGATTGGACCGAACAGACGATGCACCTGGAACCCCTGGCCGACAAATGGCGCGCCTTTGGTTGGTCGGTTATCGAGGTAGACGGCCACAACATTGCCCAGCTCTTGGAGACGTTCGCCCGCCTGCCCCTGGAGCCGGGCAAGCCGAACTGCATCATCGCCCACACCCACAAGGGCCAGGGCGTTTCGTTTATGATGGACAAATCGGCCTGGCATCACAAGGTGCCCAGCGCGGAGGAACTCGCCCAGGCGCTCCAAGAACTCGAAGAGGTAGGGTCATGACCCAGCTTTATGATTGCCGCGATGCGTTTGAAAACACGTTGCGTGACCTGGCGGCGCACGATCCGCGCATCGTCGCCGTGGTCAACGACTCGGTGGGGTCCAGCAAGCTCAACCAATTCGGGCAGATGTTCCCGATCCGGTTGGTCAACGTCGGCATCGCTGAACAGAACATGGTCGGGGTGGGGGCGGGGCTGGCGAACGGCGGGCTGATCCCCTTCGTCACCGGGGCGGCCCCGTTCCTGACCGGGCGGGCGCTGGAACAGATCAAGGCCGACCTGGCCTACTCCAACGCCAACGTCAAGCTGTGCGGGATCAGCAGCGGCATGGCTTATGGCGAACTGGGGCCGACTCACCATTCCATCGAAGATCTGGCCTGGCTGCGGGCCATCGCTAACATGACCATCATCGTGCCTGCCGACCCCATCGAGACGGCGCAGGCGGTGGAGGTGGCGGCGCGTACCTACGGGCCGATGTTCATCCGCATCAGCCGTCTGCCCGTTCCCAATGTCCACGACGAAGATTACCGCTTCGAGATCGGCAAGGCGGCGCTCCTGCGCGACGGCACGGATGTGACCATCATCGCTATCGGGGTGATGGTGACGCGGGCGCTGGACGCGGCGGACCTGCTGGCGAAAGAGGGGGTGCAGGCCCGCGTGCTGAACATGAGCACGATCCGTCCGCTGGATACCGAGGCCGTGCTGGCGGCGGCAGCCGATACCGGGGGCATCGTCACGGTCGAGGAACATACGGTTTTTGGCGGGCTGGGCAGCGCCGTGGCCGAAGTGGTGGTGCAGCACCAGCCGGTGCCGATGCGGATTCTGGGCGTGCCGGGGGTGTTTGCGCCCACCGGCTCGGCCTCGTGGCTGCTGGAACACTTCGGGCTGACCGCGCAGGGGATCTGCGCGGCGGCGCTCGACCTGACCGCCGTGCGAGTCTAGGACGGACGGGCAACCTGATTGCGTTGAGGAGAGGCTATGTTAGCAGAAGATGGGCTGATCGTGCAGCCCTGGCGCGAGTGCGAGATCACGCTGATGGCGGAAGGCGATCTCGCCGCCCCCTATATCGAGGTAGACGTGTGGGCGGAGTTCCGCCACGAAGGCGGGGATGTGTTGCGCCGCCCGGCCTTCTGGGATGGCGGGCGCACCTGGAAGATCCGGTTTGCCGCGCCGGTCGCCGGGCGCTGGACGTGGCGCAGCTTCAGCACCGGTGCCGATACTGGGCTAGCTGCCCAGGCAGGCGTGATCGTCGCTGAGGCCAAGACTCACCCCGATCATCGCTTCTACCGGCACGGCTTCTGGCGCATGTCGCCGGGCGGGCGCAGCCTCGTCCATGCCGATGGCACCCCGGCCATCCTCGTGGGCGACACCGCCTGGGGGCTGCCCTGGCGCGCCACCGAGGAGCAGTGCGCGATCTATGCCGCCGACCGGCAGGCTAAGGGCTTCAACGCGGCCCTGCTGATGAGCGTGCAACCGGACATGGGTGCACGTGGCCCCCGCGACCGGACGGCAGACGAGGGCTTTGGGGTGGGCTTCGAGGATCTGCCGGGCGGGCACATCAACCTGTTGAACCCGGCCTACTTCCAGTATCTAGACCGGCTGCTTGCCATCCTGGTGGAGCACGAAATCGTCCCGGTGTTGCAGCCGGTCTTTCACGGTTTCGGCTGGAAGGGCCTCGGCGTGGCCGGGCCGGTCGTGCCCCCGGCGGAATATGCCCGCTACTGCCGCTATCTGGTGGCCCGCTATGGTGCCCGCCCGGCGATCTATCTGGTGGGGGCCGACGGATCGGGCTATGAGGCGCAGGTGGCGGCGGGCGGCGCGGAGGTCGAAGCGTGGGACGGCTACGCCCAACCGACCGGTATCCACTACCGGCCCCATGCCGACAACCGCGCCGCCCAGGATGCGCCCTGGCTCGATTTCCAGTGGTGCCAGACCGGGCACAGCGGCGAGCATGTGCCCGAACGGGTGGCCGATATGTGGCGCAATTTGCCCGCCAAGGCCGTCGCGGATGGCGAACCGACCTACGAGCAGGGGGGCAAACCGGGCCGCGCCGCCGGGTGGTGGCAAGGGCACGAGGCGTGGTCGAACCTCTGCGCGGGTGGGACGATGGGCGTGGTCTACGGCGCGGGCAGCCTGTGGCAGTGGCGACTGCACGCCGAGGAGCCGGGCCACCCCGCCTTTTTCCTCGCTGACGGCGCGGGGTGGCGGGAAGCCCTCGACTTTGAGGGTTCCGCCTATGTCGGCCTCCTCTCGCGCATCCTCGCCGGGCTGCCGACCACCGATATGGCCCCGAACTGGGAAGTCACCCTGGGGCGGCGTGGGCTGCTGGTCCCCGGCAAGCTGTTTATCGGCTACACGGAAGGGGGCGGCCCGCTCATGCTGTTCGGCGATGCGGTGCCCCGCCGCTACCGCGTGGTGGACCCTCGCACCGGGGCGGTGCTGCGGGAAGGGGTGCGCGCCTCGGCGGGCGAATGGATCCCCGACGAGGGCGGGGGACCGCGCGTGTACATCTGCTGCGACGAAGGCTAGCCTCGGCCCGGCGCATGACGTGTCGGGCCGATCCATCGGAGCGCCGGGATACTTGGTCGGCAGGTCCCCGGCGCTTCTGTGTGCCGGATGCCGCGCCAGTGTATAATAGGTACATGGCTATCGCCGCTGCCGCCGTTGTCGGCGGCCCCTTTCCCGCCGAAATCATCACCCCCTGCCGTGTGGCGCACCTTCTGCGTCCCGCGCAGTGATCCCCAGGCCGCGGCGATCCCCGCTGGCTCCGGTATCATTGCATTGTCCGCGACCGTGTGATCCGCGACCGATTGAGATACGCGCTATACGGACAATACCCTGGACCGGGCAACTGCACTGCACCGATAAGTAAGGAGAACCAGGATGCAAGAGCGCTTCTTTGTGCTGCCGGATGACGGTATGGATACCCTGACCGCGCCGTTACACGCGGCCCAGCACAGTATCGACATCTACGTCTTCACCCTGAGCAACCCGGCGATACTGGAGGCGCTGCACGCGGCGGTGGCCCGTGGCGTACAGGTGCGCGCCCTCGTTGACACCCACCCCAGCGGCAGCCACGCTGCCGGGCGGGCCGCGCTTGAGGCGCTGCAACATGCCGGTGTCCAGGCGCAGCCCGCCCCCGCGTATTTCCCCCATTTGCACGCCAAGAGTTATGTTGTGGACGCGGAGTTGGCGTTGATTTCTAGCGTGAACTACCTTCAGGACTGGCAGCATACCCGCGACCACGGAGTGATCACCGCCGATCCGGGCGTGGTGCTGGCCCTGGCTGCCGCGTTCGAGACCGACTGGCAGGGACACCAGGATCCGAACCATACCGCGCCGCCGCCTCCGCTGGTGCTCAGTCCGAACAACAGCCGCGCCGTGGTCATAGACTTGATCGCGTCGGCGCAGCATTCGTTGCTGCTGGAAGAGGAGCAGATCACCGATCCTGATATCGTGGCGGCGCTGGTCGCACGCAGCCTGGCGGGGGTGCAGGTACAGTTGCTCACGAATTCGGCGCAGGAAAAGAACGCCGGCGCTTTAGCCAGCCTGGTGGCGGGCGCACCGGGCGCGCGTGTCGCCTACAGTCGCAACTTGTGGCTACATGCGAAGTTGCTGATCGCGGACGGAACGCGCCTGCTGGTGGGGAGTGTAAATCTGACCGCCGAGAGCCTGGATCAGCGCCGCGAGGTGAGCATCCTGATCACCGACCCGGACACGCTCGCACGGGCGACCACGACCTTCACCCAAGACTTTGCCGCCTCGTCCTCCACGCGCCTCGACGCGCAGGCGCTCCCCCAGGCTCCTGCCGACAGTCCCGCAGGCAAGGGGCAGCAAGGCGATAAGAAGCAATAGGAATTTGCGGGTGATCGCCCCGCCCTTGGGCCGGATCGCAAAGAGGCCCCCTCACGAATGAGGGGGCCTCTTTGGTAATTCACCTGGTCCGCTGCACCCCGCCCGGCTAAGGGCAACCGCCCCGCCCGCAGTATTGCGGGCGGGGCGGTTGCTTGTTCATGCGGAGATCGTCGCCTAAGGTTTGGCGGGAGCCAGGGTCAACGGCGACGCGCCGCAGATGCCAAAGTTGGAGCGAAGCAAGGTAAAGTCGGTCGTATCCACCACGCAATCGTTGTTGTAGTCCGCAGTGGCGTTGAAGCTGGGGTCGCCGCAGGCCGTGCCGAAGCTGGTGCGGAGCAAGGTAAAGTCGGTCACAGCCACGCAGTTATCGTTGTTGATGTCCCCGGCGCGTTGGATGCCGAACTCCTGCGGGCTGGTGCAACTGCCGGTGAGGGTGAGGGTGCCGGAGGCGGCCAGATAGCGGGTGCCCTTGATCCAGTAGTTATAGGTGCCAGGGGCGAGCGCACCCAGGCCGAGGGAGAACGCGCCATTGGTGTCGGTGCTGGTGTTGAAGGTGCTCACCGACCCACCGCCGGTGGGCTGGAGTTGCAAGGTGAACGGCTGCACGTTCCCGGCGTTGGGTTGGGCCAGACCCTGATAGGTCAGGTGGCCTTGCATCACCGGGGTGCAGGTGGCGGTCGGGGTAGTGGTGGGCGTGGGTGTCACGGGAATGGTCGGCGTTGCCGTGTTGGTCCGCGTATTCGTCGGCGTGGGTGTCGCGGGAATGGTCGGCGTCGCCGTGTTGGTCCGCGTATTAGTGGCGGTGGGCGTCGCGGGAATGGTCGGGGTTGGGCTGGGGCAGCCCACTGGCAGGCCGGTGAGGGTCAGCGTGTAGTTGGCGCAGCCAGCGTTGATGTTGTACTCCTCGGCCACGACCCAGAACGTCGCGTTGCCCGGCACCGTAAAGGAGTAGCTGGTTGGTCCGGCGGCGCCCGCCGCGCCCAGGTAGTTGGTGCAGCCGTTGGCGGGGTCGAATGTGCTCAAGTAGGCATCGCTGTAGAGGCAGGTCTGATTGTAGCTGACGGTGACACAGACCGAAGCGGCGCTGGGGTTGGTGAACTGGTAAGAATCGTAATGGAAGCTACCCACTAGGTCACCGGGACAGGGACCGCCTGCGCAGGTGCTGGCGACCGAGCCGTTGACGCTGTGCTTGGTCGGGTCGGTGGCATCCACCGAGCCGCTCCGCGTGACCGGGCCGGTAGGGTTGCAGGTCGGTGTCGCCGTGGGCGGGATGGGCGTGCTGGTGGGGGTGACTGTGGGCGGCGTGCCGGTCACAGTCGGCGTGGGCGTGCCCGGCGCGGGGATGGCCGCCAGCGCTGCGTCAAGCTGGATCAGGCCCCAGCCATAGTCGTTATTCGGGCGGGTGCCCCAGGTCGGGCTGAAGAAGGCCGTGGTCGCGTCGCCAGGAAGCTGCTTATGAGGCAGGCGCTTGTATTACTTTATGCGGATGGCTGCTATGGGGTTTGCGTGATGGAAGGAGCCGCCATTTATAGTGGATCCATTAGATTATACAGAAGCGTCTAGCTCCTGGCAACTACTTCTTCATGCATCGACCACCGTCGCCCGTTGGATCTGCGGGTCGGTGAACAGGTCAAACTCATCGCGGCTGCGGGTGGAAAATTCAGAGACCACTGCGCCCGTGTCGCCCGCCTGGAACCAGTGGAGCGTGTTCGGCGGGATCGTCCACTGCTCGCCGGGCCGCAAAATCACCTCGTGCCAGACGGTGTAGGTCTGTTCCCGCCCGGCAGGAGGGCGGGCCTGCGGGGTGGGCGTGGGCGCACCCTCCACATAGAGATAGACCAGCCCCCAGCGACAACGAAAGGTCTCTTCCTTGCCGGGGTCGTCGCCGATGGGCGGGTGGCGGTGTTCGGGACACGTCTGGCGGGGGAACAGCACCAGTTCTTTGGCGCAGCACCGTTCGGTGTTGAGGTAGACCACCAATTCCAGCCCGGTCGTTTCCAATTCCCCCAACCCCAGGTCGGCCACTTCGATCTCCGCCGCCTCGGTAGGGGTCAGCACGATCCCGGCCCGGTCCAGATAGTCGCAGGCGCGGGCGCGGGCCGCCGCTAGTTGCGCTATTGTGAGCATCACGATCCTCCTAAAGTGACATATCCCTCCAGTTCATCCCAACGGATAATCGGAGTAAATCGGATTATATGATAGCACAAATCCCCCGCCCCCGTAGAAAGTGGGGCGGGGGAGTGTGTCGGACGTACGGCTCAATGCGTAATAGACTTTGCCGTGCGCCGCACTTTGGGACCAGGACTCTTGCGCAGTCCGAATTGTTGGCGTAGGGGCGTCTGGCAAGACGCCCTGGTGGGGAGTCCCCGTTGCTGCC
>JBBSEL010000144.1:0-7384 GCA_038239755.1 Chloroflexia bacterium
GGGGCCTGGGCCACCGAGTGGGCCTTCATCCTCGCCACGCTGGGCAGCCAGGTTACGCTAGTGGAAGCGGGGCCGGAGATTTTGCCCGATTTTGACGGCGAATTGGGCAAGCAGCTCAACCGGCTGGTCGGGCGCAAGCTGATCAAGGTGGTCACCAAGACCGCCGTCAGCGGGGCCGATGTGCAGGTCGGTGAGAACGGCGTCACGGTAGACCTGGGCAAAGGCGGCAAACCGGGCACCGCCACGGGCGAAGTGCTGTTGGTGGCGCACGGCCACACGGGCCGCCTGGGCGCGGGGGTAGATCGCCTGGGCCTGGCGACGCAGGGCGGTTTTGTCGTGGCCGACGCTTTTGGCCGCACCAACGTGCCCAACGTCTATGCGATTGGCGACTTGGTCGGCGGACTGATGCTGGCTCACGAGGCGATGGCCGAAGGGGTGGCCGCCGTCGAGACGATTGCCGGGCAACGCACCCTGCCGGTGGACCGCCGCCGCATTCCGCGCACCTGCTACACCTCGCCCCAATGCGCTTCCATCGGCCTGACCGAAGACGAAGCAAAGGCGCAAGACCCGGAGGCGAAGGTTGGCAAGTTCCCCTACACGGCGAACGGGCGGGCCATGACCCAGGCCGACTCCAGCGGCTTTGCCAAGGTGGTCGCCGCCGCCGACGGCACGGTGCTGGGGGTCCATATCATCGGCCCCGCCGCCACCGAACTGATCGCCACCCCCGCCGTGGCCCAGTTGATGCAAGCCGTGGCCTGGGAAGTCGGCGCAGCCAGCTTCCCGCACCCCACCGTCAGCGAAGCCCTCTGGGAAGCGGCGCGGGCGGTGGACGGCGCGCAGATCCATATGTAATGTTGAACCTTTGTGCCTAGAGAGGCAGGGTAGGAAATGACTATTACATTCAACCTAGGCTTGATTGACTCTTCAATCGCTGCTTGTGTCATTGGCCTGTCTGCCACCCTTGCACTTGCAACGTCAAGCACTATGGAGCTATCCCCGGCTTGATGAAGGAACAGCCATACACACGGTGAACTGCTCAGCTTTATGAGTGACGACGCAGCGCTTCTTGTAGAAGAATGGGACACCGCCCATCCGCAATGGCCTGTGCTGGTGCAGGCGGTCGAAGCGCAGGAACAGACCGACTGGGCGATATTCCACGCCGCGTTTCATCAGAGTTCGCATGTGCTTGTGGCGCGGCAGGGCGAGCAGGTCGTCGGCTTTCTGCGCTTTGTTGTGCAGGAGATCGGCCCCGATATGGGCTGTCCCCCTGTGACATTCGATGGGGTGGCGTTGACGGAGGCGAAAGTGCTGGCCTTCGGGGTTGATCCGGCCCACCAGCGGCAGGGGATCGGTCGGACCTTGCAGGAGGATCTCCTGCGCCGGGCCACCGCTGCTGGCTGCTATCAGGTGCGGTCACATAGCAGTGGCAGCCATGCGGCCAATCATCGTTTAAAATTAGCAATGGGATTTGGAGTCCACCCTATTGTGCGTGGAGAGGATAACCAGGGCGTTTATTTTGTGATGCCTTTGTAATGCTGCTGTAGGCGGATCGGTCTTATACGATCAGCAACGACTGCTGACCAATTGTCGAAAGAGACGAAGTGTATGCCAACTAAAAAGAAGACGCAAAGCGTGGCGGCCAGCAATGGGGCTGCCGCCGAAGAACGGGCGACCAGCGCTGGCGCTGCCGCCGAAGCAAGAGCGGAGAGCAATGGCGCTGCCGCTCACGAGGAGGTACGGATGGTAACGACTGCCGAGCACGCACCTGACACCGCCGAACAGGGCGTGCCGCGCTGGCAGGAGATCGGGCTGACCCCCGAAACCCTGCAAGAGATGTACTATTATATGTTGCTGGCCCGGATGCTGGACGAGCGTATGTGGCTGCTCAACCGCCAGGGCAAAGCGCCGTTTGTGATTTCGGTCCAGGGCCATGAGGCCGGGCAGGTCGGCCTCGGCTTCGCCATGGAAATTGGTCGCGACTGGTTCGTGCCCTACTACCGCGACCTGGCGCTGATGCTGGTCGCCGGGCAGACCCCCCGCGATGTGATGCTCTCGCTGTTCGCCAAGGCCAGCGAGCCAAACAGCGGCGGGCGGCAAATGCCCGGCCACTATGGCTTCTCCAAGGGCCGCGTGTTGACCAGCGGCAGCCCCGTGGGCACCCAGTGGCCGCACGCAGCGGGGATCGGGCTGGCCTGCAAGCTGCGCAAGACCGGGGAGATCGTCGCCGGGTTCGGCGGCGAAGGCTCCACCTCGCAGGGCGACTGGCATGAAGGGATGAACTTCGCCGCCATCCACGGCCTGCCGGTGCTGTTCGTGGTCGAGAACAACAAGTACGCTATCTCGGTGCCGCTGCACCAGCAAATGCACGTCGACAGCGTCGCCATCCGGGGGGCCGCCTACGGGATGCCCGGCATCAGCGTAGACGGCACCGACCCAGTTGAAACCTACGCCGTGGTGAAAGAAGCCGTGGCGCGGGCGCGGGCGGGTGACGGGCCGACCCTGTTGGAGGTGCGCTGCATCCGCATCACCGCGCACTCGTCCGACGACAACGACCGCACCTATCGCACCAAGGAAGAAAAAGAAGAAGAGCGCGCCGCAGGTGACCCGATTGCCAAGTTCGAGCATTACCTGATCGAGCAAGGGGTGATGACCGAAGCACAAGAACTGGAGATCCGCAACCGGATTGCCGCCGAAGTGAACGACGCGACCGACTTCGCCGAGTTGGCCCCCGATCCCTCCGCCGATGATACGCTCAAGCATGTCTATGCGACCGAGGAGGAGGTAGCCGAATGGCGGTCAAAACATTAATCGAAGCGATCCGTGACGGGCTGCGCGAAGAGATGGAACGCGACCCGAACATGATCATTTTTGGTGAGGATGTGGGACCGCGCGGCGGCGTATTCGGCGTAACTGATGGCTTCCACAAGCAGTTCGGCGGGGACCGGATCATTGATACCCCCCTGGCTGAGTCGAGCATTGCCGGGATCGCGCTGGGCGCATCGGTGGCGGGCCTGATCCCGGTCGGCGAGATCCAGTTCGCCGACTTCATCCACCCGGCGATGAACCAGATCATCAGCGAGATCTCGAAGATCCGCTATCGCTCCAACAACGACTGGCACTGTCCGCTGGTGATCCGCGCCCCTTACGGCGGCGGCATCCACGGCTCGCTCTACCACTCGCAGTCGGTTGAGGCGATCTTCGGCCACATCCCCGGCCTGTGGGTGGTCATCCCGTCCAATCCTTACGATGCCAAGGGGCTGCTCAAGGCGGCGATTCGCCACCCCGACCCGGTGCTCTTTTTCGAGCACAAGGGCGCGTACCGGCTGATCAAAGGCGAGGTGCCGGAGGGCGATTATATTGTCGAACTGGGCAAGTGCAAAGTGGCCCGCGAAGGCCGCGATATGACCGCGATTGCCTGGGGGATGCAAACCTATCGCTGCCTCGAAGCGGCGGCAGAGATGGAAAAAGAAGGCACCTCGGTCGAAGTGATCGATGTGCAGACAATTTCTCCGTTGGACCGGGAGACGATTCTCCAGTCGGTTAAGAAGACCGGCAAGGTGATCGTGGTCTACGAAGACACCCGCAGCGGCGGCTGGGGCGCTGAGATTTCTGCCTCGATCAGCGAGGCGGTGTTCGAGTACCTCGACGGCCCTATCGTCCGCGTCACCGGGCCGGACGTTCCGGCCATGCCCTTTAACCACGCCCAGGAAGACTTCTTTATGCCGAACACAGCCAAAATCGTGGCGGCGATGAAGCAACTGGCGGCGTATTAGTCGTTAGTTATTAGTTGTTAGTTATCAGTTTTTCGTTGTAATCCATAACCATTAGATAGCGCCCACAACTGATATCTAGCAACTGAGAACTGAGAACCGAGAACTGAGAACTAACAACCGAGAACTAAGACCTAAGAACTGATAACTAACAACTAACAACTAACGACTATCTGGGAGAGTACCAATGGCGAATGTTGCAAAAGTGACAATGCCCCAACTGGGCGAGAGTGTGACCGAGGGGACGATTGGGCAGTGGCTCAAGAAGCCGGGCGACATGGTCGAGAAGTACGAGTCGCTGGCCGAGGTGATCACCGACAAGGTGAACGCCGAAATCCCCTCGCCGTTTACCGGCAAGATCACCGAGTTGAGCGTGCCGGAGAATGAGCCGGTCGCCGTCGGCACGGTGATCTGCCTGATCGAGACCGAAGCAGCGGTGGAAGAACCCGCCGGTGCCCACGGCAGCGGTGGTGAGGCACAGACCCCGGCCCCGGCTCCAGCGCCTGCCGCCCCGGCCCCCGCGCCGGTAGCGGCCCAGACGGCGGCCCCCGCCCCGATGGTGACTACCTCCGTTGCCCCTGCGCCGACCACGCCGGGCACCAACGGTGGCAGCGCCAGCAAGAGGCTCAGCCCGGCGGTGGCCCGCCTGCTGGAGGAGCACAACCTGACCCTGGACCAGGTGCCGACCGGCACCGGCGAAGGTGGGCGCGTGACCAAGCAGGATGTGGAGCGGTATGTGGAGCAGTTGCGCACGGCCCCCGCTGCGCCCGCACCTGCCGCCCCGGCCCCGCAGGAGGACGCCGGGTTCATGCGCAGCCCGTATGAGCCGACGACCATCCCGTTCCCGGCGTCCCCGGCTCCCGCCCCGGTCGCCGCCCAGGCTCCGGCACCGCCGCCGGCCCCGGTCTCCCCGGCCTTCACTGGCCCCGGCGATCAGTTGGTGGCGCTGACCAACATGCGCAAGGCGATTGCCGAGCACATGGTCCGTTCGGTCCACACCTCGCCCCACTCGTGGACGTGCGTCGAAGTGGATATGCATCGCGTCTGGAACTACCGCGAACGGATCAAGGCAGCCTACCAGGCCCGCGAAGGCATCGCGCCGAGCTTCCTGGCCTTCGTCACTCAGGCCCTCATCGCTGCCGCCAAGCAGCACCCCTATGTCAATGCGACCTGGACCGACGAGGGCATCCTGCTCAAGCGGGAGATCAGCGTTGGGCTGCCGATTGACCTGGGCGAGCAAGGGCTGATCGTGCCGGTGGTCCACAACGCCGATAGCCTGAGCTTCGTCGGCCTCAACCGCGCCATTGCGGACCTCGCCGCTCGTGCCCGCGCCGGGAAGCTCAAGCTGGACGACATCCAGGGGTCCACGATCACGATGAACAACACCGGCTCGTTCGGCTCGGTGCTCTGTATGCCGATCCTGAACCAGCCCAACGTCGCCAATGTGACGATGGAGCAGATCACCAAGCGCGTGGTCGTGGTGGACGACATGATTGCCATCCGCCCGATCATGAACATGTGCATCACCCTCGACCATCGCGTGCTGGACGGCGCGGCGGCGGGGCGCTTCATGCAGACGATCAAGCACAGCCTGGAGAACTTCCAGGAGCCTGCCCTCGGCTACTAACGAGTGCTGAGGACTGAGGACTGAGTGCTGAGTGGGGGCACGGTGGTGACGCCGTGCCCCTGCTGCTTTTATGCGAGAAAGGCTGCTCAATGGTCACACCTACTCAGCCTGTCTCCTCTCGGCAGGAAGCTCCTCAGGGTATCCGGCGTGTGGTGAAACATCCTGCTTTTTGGGCTGTCTTGTTGCTCGGCTCTTTGTTGTGCGGCCCAATACCTTTGTTGTTCCCTCTACCGAGGGGTACCGTCGAGGCTTCCCGTATCTTGCTCGTTCTGGCAGGTACAAGTTGTTTGCTCTCGATGGTGTTAGCGCCAGCCTCGTTTGGAATGATGTTGGTGGTTTCAGCCCGGACGCGCCTTGTTGGGCGTTGGGTCTTGGTCAGTATTATTCTGGCTCTTCTGCTCTCTATATTTTGGTTCGTCTTCCACAGCACTGCATAGTGAGATGCAGGGGTGTTCGATGGAAGAACATGTATTATTCAAATATAACAATAACTGGTTCGATAGGCTCTCGGGTAGTGTACTGATCACCGACCAGCGTGTTGTGCTGGGCAGTCAGAGTTGGTCTATCACTGAAATAGCAAGTGCTCAACTTGTACCCGACCGTATTCGGAGTCGGAGTGGGACGCTTACACCGCTCGCGTCGAAAGTACTTGTAGTGGGGGTGATCCTGGGTCTCACGTCATCCTTGCTGATAAATTCCCGCCTACCAGTGATTTCGCTGGATCTGTTAACTTGTTTGGGCTTTTTGCTGTTCTTCGCGGCGGCAGGTTGTCTGGCTTATGTGGGTCTCAATAATTATGCGGAGGTCTACCGGCTTCAGCTAACGTTCAAGGACGGGCGTCAGCAGATGGTAAACATATGGTACGCGGATGCTGCACGGGCCGTACCGCGCCCGGCGCGACGGACAGTGGCGGCCATAACCCAGGCAATCGCTGCTTATCAAGACGTGGGGAAACTATGACCAATTGGGCAGGTGAGTCATCCGCTAGCGGGTGGGTGCAAAAGCAGATCGAGTCGGCGGGGTTCCGGCTGTTGCAGCTTTACCTGAAGGCGGCGGCGTTCTGTGCCAAGCGCCCCTATTCGGACGACCAGCCGCCGAACGACCCCAGCTACACCTCGCTGCTGACCACCGCCGATGGCGCGGTGCGGGTGACGTTCGCCGTGGAGTACACCGAGGGGCCGACGAACTATCACCTGACATTCGAGTGCTTCGACGCGCCGTATGGCCCGGAAACGCTGGTGGTGCTGCTGGTTGCCATCTCCGACGTGGCAACCTATGTGCTCGCCACGTTTGCCTCGTTACAGTATGAAGAGATCACCCTGATCTATAATACCCCTAATGTCACCATCGAAGCCTTGCCGCCGTCCGATGAGCAACTTCAAGCCGTGCTGGCCTTCCTGCTGGACCCCGGTATGGAGCCGGGCGGCTGCCGGGCGGATGACGACGCGGACCCGGTGTGATTGATCCCGCCATGTGCGGTGTGTATACTGGTATCAGGTGAGAGAAGAGCGCCGCGTTTCCAGGGATGAGGTACAGGCATGACGACGCAAGCGACATGGATGACAGCGGAAGAGTTGGAGCAGCTACCGAGCGATGGTTGGCGTTATGAGTTAGTGCGAGGAGTGCTGCACAGGATGGCCCCAGCAGGAGACGAACATGGTGCCGTCGCTATGCGGCTTGGCTGGCGATTGGCGCAGTATGTGGAAACGAATGGGCTAGGCGTCGTTTACGCTGCTGAGACCGGCTTTCGCCTGGGGAGCAATCCTGACACTGTGCGGGCGGCAGATGCATCCTTTGTTCGGCAAGAACAAATTGCTGCGGTTGGACTTGGTCCAGGGTTTCGACTTGGCGCGCCCGATCTGGCGGTTGAAGTGGTCTCGCCGGGGGATCGGGCGGATGAAGTAAAAGAGAAGGTTCACGAATGGCTGGATGCAGGCACCCGCATGGTGATCATCATTGAGCCGCGCAAACAACGTGTGACGGTCTA
>JBBSEL010000145.1:0-7357 GCA_038239755.1 Chloroflexia bacterium
AGGATCAGGGCGAAAATCGCAATCGCCTTCACTTCGGGCGGCTCGAAGCCGAGCAAGAACGGGGCACGCCAGTCGGCAAACCAGACCCGGAACAGGATCGACAGGACCAGCAAGATCGGGAGATCGGGCAGCGAGAGGCAGAGATCGACAAAGCGCATCATGGTGCTGTCGATCAGGCCGGGATTATACCCGGCGATGGCCCCGTAGAGGCAGCCAAAGGTGATGCCGATGCCAGTGGCCCCCAACCCGATGAACAGCGAAAGCCGCCCCGCCACCAGCAGCCGTTCGAGCATATCTCGCCCGTAATCATCGGTCCCCAGCAGGTGCTGGAGGCTGGGGTTGGCATACTCTTTTAGTAGCGACGGGGCCATCCGGGTGTAGCCGTGGAACCCGCTGTAAATCGGGCCGAAAATACAGGCGACGATGAGGATCAGCAGGCTAGCCAGGCCGATCACCGCCAGCCGGTGGCGGCGGAACCGGCGCCAGACCAGGGCGCCCTGGCTCGGCTCGGCGGCGGCCAGGCCTTCGTCACTCGCTGCCAGCGGGGTAAGCGTCTCAACAGCCATACGGGCAGGCTCCTTTCCTCTCAGGAATAGCGAATCCGCGGATCAACGAAGGCATACAGAATATCGGTCAGGGTATTGGCCGTGACCACCAGCACGGTGGTGATCACCAGGATATCGAGTAAGAGGGTCCAGTCATAGTTCAGCGCGTCGCGGTAAAGCTGGCCCATACCGGGATAGGCGAACACAGTCTCGACCACAATCGCGCCGCCAAACAGGCTCGGCAAGGTCAGGCCGACCACGGTGAGCAGCGGGATCAGGGCATTCCGCAGCGCGTGTTTGAGGATGACGCTGCGCGGCTTCAGCCCTTTGGCCCAAGCGGTACGCACATAGTCTTGCCCCAGCACTTCGAGCATCGAGGAGCGGATATAGCGGCTCCAGCCCGCGATCGAGATTACGCTGAGCACGGTGACCGGCAAGACCAGGTGCCAGAGGCGATTGAAAACGTTGTTTTCATAGCCGAGATCGGCCAGCCCGCCCGGCGGCAGGTAGGGCAGCCCCCACTGCTTAAACGTCACCGCGAAGAGGATGATCAGCATGATTCCCAGCCAGAACGACGGCATCGACAGGCCGAAGAAGCTGAACGTGGTCAGCGCGTAGTCGAGCCGCGAATACTGGCGGACGGCGGAGACGATCCCGATGGGGAAGGCGATCAACAGGCTGACCAGGATCGAGCTGCCCATCAGGATCAGTGTGTTGGGCAGGCGGCTTTTGATCAATTCGATGGCCGGGTAGCCAGTGGCGACGGTCTGCGAGATGCCCCAGTTGCCGGTGAGGAAGCCGGAGCCACGCAGGCGCAAGCCCCCCAGCCGCAGGTCAATCGGGTTGTCTTCGGGCCGGGTCTTGTTCGAGTCGAACAGCCAGACAAAGTAGCGCTGGTACCAGGGCTTGTCCCAGCCCATCAGCCGTTCCAGGCGCTGCACATCGGCCATCGTGTACGTGACCTTGCCGGTATGGGGATCGGCGCTGAGCAGCCGGGTGAAGGCGCTGCCCGGCACCTGCCCCAGCAGAAAATAGAGGACCACCGTCGAAAGCCAGAGGATGAGGACTCCCTGGATCGCCCGCCGGATCACATATGCCGTCATGACGCTCTCCTTCGTGCAGGGGGTAGCCGCCCCGGTGGGGGCGCTAGTCATATGGTATACTAACCAGCATCTAGAGCAAAGGTTCATTACGGAGTGGGTGCGCTTGGCGGGCGTCCTGATCCTGCTGCGCCCGGCGGCGTGGGTCGCCAACCGCTTGCGTCCACTAGCGCTTTATGGTACAATCCGTGGGGTTTGTGAGGATTAGACCGAGACCCAAAAACATGTGTTGATACCACCGCACGGCCAAGCATTTCCCTAACGTCCGGCAGGGTGGCCCGTCCAGCAGGGAGGACGATCGCGTCACCTGTAGCGTGTTACCAACCCCCATTAGCTCGATACATTGAGGTGCGGATGCTCCGAATTGAAAAGCTCAGCAAGGTCTACCCCGATGGGACGCGAGCGCTCAACAACCTCTCGATGACCATTCCGGACGGCCAATTCGTCGTTGTGATCGGCCTCAGCGGGTCGGGGAAATCGACCATGATGCGCTGCATTAACCGACTGATCGAGCCGACCTCCGGCAAAATCTGGCTGGATGATGTGGAGATCACCGCCGCCTCCCCGGCGCAACTGGGCCAGATCCGGCGCAACATCGGGATGATCTTCCAGCACTTCAACCTCGTCAATCGCTCCTCTGTCCTCACCAATGTTCTCTCCGGGCGGCTCGGCTATGCCAGCACCCTCCCCAGCCTGTTCCGGCGCTTCCCCCGCGAAGACATGGACCGCGCCCTGCGCAACTTGCAGCGGGTGGGCATCCCCGAAAAGGCGTACAACCGCGCCGACGCGCTCAGCGGCGGACAGCGCCAGCGCGTGGGGATCGCCCGCGCCCTGATGCAGGAACCGAAGCTGATGCTGGCCGACGAGCCGGTCGCCAGCCTCGACCCGGCCACCTCGCACTCGGTGATGAAATATCTGGAGCAAATTAATAAGGAAGACGGCATCACCGTCATCTGCAATCTGCACTTCCTCAGCCTGGCCCGCCGCTATGCCGACCGGGTGATCGCGCTGAAAGCCGGGGAGATCGTCTTTGATGGTCCGGCGCTGGAGATCGATGACGCGCGGTTCCGCGCCATTTATGGTGAAGATGCGATGGAAGTAGAGATCGGGCCGGGCGACGCCACCCGGCCCAGCGGAGGGAGCAGCACCAATGGCAACGCTTGATGAACCCCGCACCCCGGCCCGCGTTGACCAGCCCGGTGGTGCCCGCCCCCAGGCCCCGGTGGTGCCCCGGCGCGGCGGCCTGCCCATCGCCTGGATCGTGGCGATTGCGCTATTGGTCGGTGCCAACGTCTATGGCTGGAACATTACCAAGATCGACCTGGGCACGCTGGTGCGGGATGCGCCGAAAATGGATCGCTTTGCGAAGGCGCTGATTTCACCCGACATCCTCACCCAGAACCAGGAGAAGCTCCAGACCTCGCTCGACTTTGTCGGCCTGGACACGCCCGACCGGGAGGCCACCCCGGTGAGCGCCACCGCGCAAGCCGTGCCGGTGCTCTACATCCCCGACGTGCCCGACACCGAACAGTTCCAGCCGATTGAGAACGCGCAGCCGGTGGACTTGAAAATGGGCATGACCCCCGGTGCCCTGGCCCCCGGTCAAACGGCCACCGTCACCGGCAGCGGCTTCCCCCCCAACAGCGACGGCATTCTGACCTGGACCCACTTCGGCAACTTCCCCAAAGAACTGGCAAACTTCAAGACCGATGCAAGCGGCAACTTCAGCGCCCCCCTGACCGCCCCGCTGGATGCCAGCCAGGTGACCGGCGGGGTCAAGCTGGCGGCCACGACGGGGCACCCGGTGGGCGGCCTGCGCTTCAGCAAGACCTTCTTTGACACCGTGCCCGCCGCCGAGAACAACAGCATCGTCTTCAAGACCGTCGAAACGCTGTTCCTGGCCCTGGTCGGCACCACCTTCGCGGTGATCATCAGCATCCCGCTCAGCTTCTTCGCCGCCCGCAACATCATGGGGCACAACCCGGTGGGCAACACGATCTACTACTTCACCCGCCTGCTGCTCAACCTGCTGCGCTCGGTCGAAGTCTTGATCATGGCGATTATCTTTGCCGCCTGGGTGGGGATCGGCCCGTTCGCCGGAGTGCTGGCCCTCACCGTCCATGCCATTGCCTCGCTGGGCAAGCTCTATTCGGAAGCCATCGAGAGCATCGACGCAGGGCCGATTGAAGCGATCACGGCCACCGGGGCCAACCGGCTCCAGGTGATCGTCTACGCCGTGGTGCCCCAGGTCATCCCCCAGCTCATCGCCTTCACGCTCTACCGCTGGGATATTAACGTGCGTATGTCCACGGTCGTCGGGCTGGTCGGCGGCGGCGGGGTGGGCTTCCTTTTGACGCAGTATATCAACACCCTGGCCTGGCCCCAGGCGGCCTCGGCTCTCTGGGTCATCGCCATCGTGGTGGTGGCGCTCGACGTGATCAGCGCCCGCATCCGCCACGCCGTGCTCTAGAAGTTTGAGGTTTGAGGTTTGAGGTTTTAACGTTGAATTGAGTACGGCAAAACTGGAACGTTTAACTTCAAACCTCAAACCTCAAACCTCAAACTTCGCGTCTCAGTTGGGAGTAATGGGAGCGACCTCCACGGCTCCGCGACTCTGTCGGGGGCGGCTCTCAGGTTGGAAAGATAGCTCCATCAGGCATTCACTTATCACAAGGAGGAGAACATTGAAGGGTTTCTTTACATTACGTCGGCGTTATACCATGCTGGCCGTTGCCGTCCTGCTGAGTATGCTGGTCGGTACCGTGGGCAGTATGCCGCAGGGCCTCGCCGCCCAAGGCGCGTTTGCCGACCCGGCCTTCCAGAATGTGTGGCAACGCACGGATAAGCTGGTCCTGGACGGCAAGGTGTCGCGCACGTGGTTCTGGGGGCCAACGGCGGGCAAGGCGCTGAAGGAAGACTATGCCGAAAGCCCCGGCGGCCAGCGCCAGGTGCAGTATTTCGACAAGAGCCGCATGGAGATCAACAATCCCAGCGCCGACAAGACCAGCGCCTTCTATGTCACCAACGGCCTGCTGACCGTCGAGCTGATGAGCGGCAAGATGCGCACCGGCGACAACACGACGGTGGAGAAGTGGCCGGCAGACATCCCTATGACCGGTGACCCCAACGACGTGACCGCGCCAAGCTATGCCTCGATGGCGAAGGTGTCGAACGCGGGCAGCGACCATCGCGCCGCCGATAAGACCGGCCAAACCATCGTGGAAACGATGAGCGCCAACGGCGTGGTCAGCAAGGACACGTCGAAGGGCGGCAAGGCCAAGTATCAGACCTTCGTCAAGGAGACCGGCCACAACGTGGCTGACGTGTTCTGGACCTTCCTCAACCAGCAAGGCCCCGTCCTGAACAACGGCACGCAGCAGACCGCCCAACTGATCCAGCCGTGGTTCTATGCCAGCGGCTACCCGATCAGCGAAGCCTACTGGGTCAAGTCCACCGTGGGCGGCAAGACCCAGGACGTGCTGCTCCAGGCGTTCGAGCGCCGCACCCTGACCTACAACCCGACCAACCCGGCGGGCTTCCAGGTCGAAATGGGCAACATCGGCCAGCACTATTATGACTGGCGCTACAACAACGCAGGCCGCGAAGCCCGCGCCATTCCCCCGCCGAAGGTGACCCCCGCCCAGCCCGCTGCCGGGGCGCTGGGTTCGGCCCAGAACCCGATCAAGATGGCCTTCGTGCCGTCGTCGCAGACCCAGCGCATCCTGACCGGGGCCAAGCCGATCGCCGATCAACTGACCCAGATCACCGGCTACCAGTTCGAAGTCTCGGTGCCGACAAGCTATGCCGCCGTGATCGAGGCGATGGGGTCGGACAAGGCCGATGTGGCCTGGTTCGCGCCGTTCGCCTATGTGCTCGCCAACCAGAAGTACAACGCCCAGGTCATCCTGAGCACGGTGCGTAACAACGCCACCACCTACACCTCGATCTTCATCACCGCCGACCCGTCGGTGAAGACCATCCAGGACCTCAAGGGCAAGAAGTTCGCCTTCGTGGACCCGGCCTCGGCCTCCGGCTACGTCTACCCGCTGGCCTACCTGAAGGCGCAGGGGATCAACCCCGACACGTTCTTCAGCGAGAAGGTCTTCGCTGGCGGCCACGATAAGGTGGTCCAAGCGGTCTACGGCGGCAACGTATCGGGCGGCGCAGTCTTCGGCGGCCCGCCGAACCCGTTCACCGGCCTGCCGACCGACGCCCGCAGCCTGATCGCCAAAACCAGCAAGGACGTGTACGACAAGGTGCGCGTCATCGGTGAGTCGAGCGACATCCCGAACGACACGGTGAGCGTCAGCGGCAAGCTGCCCGCCGATATGCGCGACCGGATCCGCGACGGCCTGCTGGTCATCGCCAGCACCGAAGCGGGCCAGAAGAACCTGTTCAACCTCTACCAGATCGACGGTCTGGTCCCGGTGGGCGACTCGTTCTACGACCCGGTTCGCCAGGCGGCCAAGGATGCCGGGCTGACCGACATCAGCACGATCTTCCCGACGCCCGCGCCCCCGCCCCCGGCGACCGCGACGCCGAATCCGTAGTCGCGTTCACGCGACGACAAAAGGGCCTTCCCCAAGTTGGGGGAGGCCCTTCTTATTACCGACACAAGAGCTTAAACCGCTCTGTGTCCTCTGTATTCTCTGTGGTTAGCCTTATCTGCCGCGCAGGGCCGGCAGCACATCACTCGCCAGCAGGCGCACTCGGTCCAGCTTGGCCGCCTCGTAGACGTAGAAGATGAAGTACTCCACCCCCACGTCCATCAAGCGCCCGCACAGGTCAAGCAGCTCCTGCGGCGTGCCCCAGAAGCTGCCCTTGCGGGCCTCTTCCAGCGACTTCCCGTAGCGGTAGGGCGCGGTGATCTCCTCGGCGCGGGCCACCTCGCCCGGCTCCATCAGAAAGGTGAAGATCTCCGCCGAGCGGGTGATGCTGTTGTAGTCGCGGCCCACCGTGTCGCAGTGTTCGCGCACCACGTCGAACTTGTGCTGGTAGAACGCCGGGTCCACTCCGCCGAAGTTGCAGGCATCACCGTACTGCGCCACCAGCTTGAGGGTGACTTTCTCGCCGCCGCCGCCGATCCAGATCGGCGGGTGGGGCTTCTGCACCCCCTTCGGCTCGTTGATCGCCCCTTTCACCTGATACCGTTCCCCTTCCACGGTCGCGTAGTCGTCGGTCCACATCGCCTTGATGATCTGCAACGCTTCGCGCAACATCCGTAAGCGTTCTGGCCCGTCGGGGAACGGGTAGCCGTAGGCGTTGTACTCGTGCTCGTACCAGCCCGCCCCGATGCCGAAGTCCAGCCGCCCGTGGCTCATCACGTCCACCGTCGAGGCGATCTTCGCCAGCAGCGCCGGATTGCGATAGCTGTTGCACGTCACCATCTGCCCGATGCGGATCGTGCTGGTATCCCGCGCCAGCCCAGCGGTGGAGGTCCAGCACTCGAACGTCGTTTCCAGCGTCGGTTCGGGGACGGTGTGAAAGTGGTCGTAGAGCCAGATCGAGTCAAACCCCAGCTTTTCGGCTTCCTGGCCGACGCGGGTCATCGTCTCGTACTGCTCCACCGGGTCTTTGATGCCGACGAGGTCCATGCGCCAACCTTGTGGCACAAAGACGCCGACTTTAGGTGCGGTCGCCATGATTGCTCCTCCCCACTAGTGATCTCTGTATTGCTCTCTCGTAAGACTTGCTATTTGCGGGACACGGCCC
>JBBSEL010000146.1:0-7349 GCA_038239755.1 Chloroflexia bacterium
CCCCTACTTCTTGATCAGCAGCGGCAATTCCAGCGTGGTCCAGAGGATATCGGTGCGGGGGGAGTGGATGATCGGGCCGCCCTTGCCGGAGAGGACATCGTTGATGACCGCCTGAACCGTCTGCTCCAGGGCGAGGCTCTGGATGTCAATCGCGTGTTGATCGTCGGCGGCGAAGACCTTGACGGTGTAGAGGCTGGTGGTCTGCGGCGGGTCGGTGCCGACGGGCAGGCCGAAGGCGTTCGGCCCGTTGAGGCCCACGATCGTCTCGTTGCCCGCAGCCAGCACGTTATCGGCGGTGGGCGGCGGCCAGAGCGGGAAGATGTTGCCCTCGTCGGAGCAGAGCAGCACGCCGACAAAGAGGTTGCGCCCGCCCGTGATCTGCACCTTGAAGAGGAGCGACTCGGCCTCGCTGATTTCATATTGCCCGGCAGCGTTGGGGGCGACCGGACGGGCCACCTGCGGGTTGTTCGGGTTGGCGGTCATCGCCGCGTCGTCGCGCCCGGCCAGCACGACCACCTGGAGGGCACCCTGGAGCGTGGTGTCCTCGTTGCGCCGGGTCAGCACGGACCAGTATTTGGCCCACTGCACCAGCCCCGCCGCCAGGGCCGCGCCCAGCCGCCCCGCGTCGCCCGCCTCGGCCACCGACACATGGGCGATCAGGGTGTTCGGGTCCACCGCCGTTTCGGTCAGGCTGAACGGCACGATAGCCCACTCGGCTTGCCCGTCTTGCTGCCAAGCGCGGACCTCCACGTCGGGGGTGGGCGGGTTCAGGGTGAGGAACTTCCCGGCATCGGCGTCGGCCTGGAGGGCGGCGGTTACGTCGGCGGGCAGGCCGGTCAGTTTCACGCCCAGGCGGCGCTGGCTGACGCTGGGGGTGATCAGCCGCGCTCGTGCCCCGGCGGGGATGGCTTGGCCCCCGCCCGCCACGGTGGCCGTGCTGGTCACGGCGGTGGCACTGGTCACGGTGGCGTCGCCCAGCTTCTTGCCCGCTCCGTCGGCGGCGCGGAAGTCGGCGGTGCCGGGGGGGTAGAGCGCCACCTGCGCGCCCGTATCCAGCCCCTGGATCGCGCCACCGTCGAGGCTGAGGGTGCCGTCTGCCGCCGGGGTGACGGTGAAGCCGGGGTCGTAGGGCTGCCACGCCCCGCCGAAGACCGGGCGCTCCAGCCGCCCTTCCAGCGTCGGGGTCTGGATCGGGAAGGCCGCGTTCACGTTGCTGCGGATCTTCGGGTAGATATCGCCCCAACGCAGCCCGCTTGCCTTGTCGGGGGCGACGCTACGCAGGCTGTCGAGCAGGAAATAGGTCAGCGCCCCCTGGCGGAGCGCCGCGCCGGGCGGGGTATATTCCTGCGAGGTTTGCACGTCGCGGCAGCCCGACAAGATGACCAGATCTTGCGCCTGGGTCATGCTGGGCACCCACCCGCTGCCGCTCAGGTCGCGGCTGTCGTCGTCGCCGCTGAGATCTGCCGCCGTCAGCTTGTTCTCCGTCTGGATCGTGGCCCAGGCTTCTGGGGTCAATTCGACCGTGATCTCACGCACTGCCGGACCCTCGCCCTCAATATCGTCCCCCAAGTCTCCACGGGCGATCCCGCCGGAGTGGCAGGCGTCGAATACGGCGGTGACGACCGCGCCGGTGTTGACCACCCGCCCGATGCTCTCGTTCAACTCGCGGTTGATGTAGAAGTTGGTGCCGTTCAGTTGGGCATCCATCGGCACAATCGCGCCGATCTGCTCCTTCGCGTTTTGCGGGTTGGCGAGGCGCGTGCCGTGGCCGGAATAGTAGACAACTACCTGATCGTCGGGCTTGCTCGCCCCGGCCAATTCCTGAAAATAGCGCCGGATGTTTGCCTTGGTTGGTGGTTCGACGGTGCCCAGGCTCGCCGGGAGGGCCGTACCCGCCGGAGGGGCCAGCAGCAGGCGCACATTCGCGGCGGGGAAGTCCGCCTTATTGACGAGAAACTCGCGGACGGCCAGAATATCGTTGACGCAGCCGCGCAATTGGCGCACGGCCTGGTAGCCGTCGATCCCGATGAGCAGGGCGCGCCGCGTTACCGGGGCGGCAGGAGCCGAAGTTGCGGTGTCCATAGCCAACTCTCCTTGTTGATGCGGGAGGTGCCGGTCGGTCGCCGGTGCCCCGCAGCTATTGCCAGACCCGTCAGGTACAATTATAGCAAAGGCTAGACGAGAGTCAAGGCGTGGGAGCGGGTGCTGCCGGGGCTGCGGAGGGGTACGAGTGCTTGCCGCCTGGCGGTGCGCCGTGCTATAATCGAGAACGACGCACAGCGTAGTGTCTGTAGTGCGCGGTTATTATCACGCCTCCGGCTCCGCGCCGGAGGCGTGATTCGGTTTTTAGGGCTCGAGGTGGCCCGACCATAGGATCGGGGGGCCGCCGTTAGTATATCACGGAGTCATGACGCATGGAAGAAACCACAAAGCGGGACAACTACACCGTTGTCGCGCTGATTGACGCCGAAGTAGGCGCGGCGAATGGTCCGGCGGTGACCCTGGCGCGGGCCACGGCGGCGGCGCGCCAGGGGCGCTTGGTGCTGGCCGATGTATTAGCGGCTGCCGAGGGGCAATCGCTCAGCGAACTGGCGACCCCGGTACGTGCCCGGCGCGAGGCGCTGCTTAACCTGACGCGCGGGCCGGAAGCGGGCACGCTGGCCGAGGCGATTGTGCGGGTGGGGCACCAACGCTGGGAAGAGTTGCTGGCGCTGTGCCACCAGGAACACGCCGATCTGCTGATCTTGCCGCTGGATGTGCGCGGGACGGCGGGGCAACCCCATCCACTGACCATCGCCGGGGTGAGCTTGCAGCAAGCGATGGACGAGACTCCCTGCGATCTGGCGCTGGTTTGCGCCGGGCCGGACGTGCCGACTGAGGGCGCACCGCTGCCCCAGCAAATCCTGCTGCCGGTGCGCGGCGGGCCGTATGCCCACCTGGCGTTGGACCTGGGGAGTGCCCTGGCCGACCTGGCTCCCGCCGCCGACGTGACCCTGCTCCACGTATTGCGGCCCGACCTGCCCGAAATCCAGCGCGCCGCCGAAGAAGCGCCGTTCGAGCGCTTTCTGGTCCAGATCGGCCCACGGGTGCAGTTCCAGCGTCGCTACGACGCTGGACGCGATGTCAGCCGGTCGATCCTCGGCTTCACCACCGCGCAAGGCTGGCTGGTGATGGGCGTGTCCTCGCCCAGTGTGCCCTCGCGCTTGCAGACCTATGAGCTGGGCCACGAAGCGGTCCCGCCGCCAACCACGCTTACCGGCTTCTTCCCGGCGACCGATCCGCTCGCCTCGGTCCTGGGAGCCGTGCCTGCCCGCATCGTCCAGCGCGCCACGGGCACGGTGGTGCTGGTGCGGACCCGCCACGCGGCCTGGCCGGAAATCGAAACGTTGCGCGGCACGGCTCAAGGCCATGTTTACGCTCCCACGCCGGATGCGCTGTCGGCTCTGGTCGATAAGTGGTTCGCCGAAAACACCTTCAGCGCCGACGAGTTTGCCGACCTGGCCCTGTTGGTCGAGAAGAAGCGCCGCCAGGGGTTGACGATCAGCCTGGGCCTGCCCGCGCTGAACGAGGAAGTAACCGTCGGGCAGGTGATCGCCGTGCTCAAGCGGGCGCTGATGGACGAGGTGCCGCTGCTGGACGAGATCGTGCTGATCGATAGCGGTTCGACCGACCGCACCGTCGCCATCGCCCAGGAGTTAGGCATACCGGTGGTGGATCACCACGACCTCTTGCCGGAGGCCGGTGTCCCGCTGCGGGGTAAGGGCGAGGCGCTGTGGAAGAGCTTGGCCGCATTGAAGGGCGATATCATCGTCTGGGTGGACACCGATATCGAGAACATGGGGCCGCAGTTCGTCTATGGGTTGATCGGCCCATTGTTGGCCGAGCCACGCATCCAGTATGTGAAGGGCTATTATCGCCGCCCGATCCGCACCACCCAGGGGCTGGCCGCCGAGGGGGGCGGGCGGGTGACCGAGTTGACCATCCGACCCCTGTTCAACCTGTTCTATCCCGCGCTGACCGGGCTGATCCAACCGCTGGCGGGCGAATATGCCGGGCGACGGGCGGCGCTGGAGCAGGTGCCGTTCTTCAGCGGCTATGGGGTGGAGACAGGGCTGCTGATCGATCTGCTCGACCAGTTCGGCCTGTCCTCGATTGCCCAGGTCAACCTGGGGGAGCGGGTGCATCGCAACCAGACGTTGGGCGCGTTGAGCGTGATGTCGTTTGCGATCATCCAGGTGGTGTTGCAGCGGTTGGAGGAGCGGCAACGGGTCCACTTTTTGGAGGACGTGAACCGCAGCATGAAACTGATCCACACAGCAGACGGTCAGTTGCACCTGGAAATGCGCGCCGTCAGCGATGTCGAACGGCCCGCGATCCGCTCGATCCCCGCCTACGAACAGGTCCGCGCCGGGCATCGCCAGGCGTTGGCCGACCAGACCGCCGCCGACCTCCTGCCCACCAACGGCGCGCACGATCCTGCCAGCGAGCGATAGCCTCTGCTGGCGGGGGCGGGCCGTATCATGGATCTTGCAAAATCCAATGCTGTCATCCTGAGCGCAGCGAAGGATCTTCTTGGGGCTACCAGATCGTCAGCGAAGATCGGGATCGTGGCCTCAGCACCACGGACCACCAAGAAGATCCTGAGCGCAGCGAAGGATGACAGCATTGGATTCGGCCAGAACATAGTGATTTTGACATAGCCTACAAGGCCGTGTGGCGGCTGGCCGGGCGATAGAGTATAATCGGGGGCAGGACACTGGCGGCCTCGGTGTGCTTTCACGATGGCGTGCGTGTTAGGTGGTGGAGGGTAGGATGCTCGATCTGGAACAGATAGTGCGGTCGGCGCTGGCGCAGCGCCGCGAGTTGGAAGAAGAAGGGGTCATTTTCCTCGGCGATATCGACGACGCGACTGCCGAACGGTTCAGCCAGCATCTGATGATGCTCGCGATGCGCCGCCAGGGCATGGCCGACGAGAACCCGATCACGGTCTACATCAATTCCGGCGGCGGGTCGGTGGGGTCGGGGCTGGCGATGATGGAAATGATCTACAAGATGCGGGACCAGTACAAGGTGACGATCAACACTGTGGTCACCGGCTTCGCCTACTCGATGGGCGCGATTGTGTTCCAGGCGGGCAACCGGCGGCTGATGGGCACCTTCTCGACGCTGATGCTCCACAGCCCGCAGTGGTACCTGAGCGGCAGCGACCAGAAGATTTTCAACGATTACGCCCGCCTGGCCGAGCATTATAAGATCCTGGTCGCCAACCTCTTTGCCCAGCGCAGCGGCAAGTATGATGCCGCCTGGTGGCAGGATTACATCTATTCGGGCCGCGACCGGTTCCTGACGGCGCAGGAATGCATTGATCTGGGGTTGTGCGATGATCTGTATGGGGTCGAATTGCCAACTTCGTCACCCACCCCCCCTGACGAAACGACCTCCGGTATCGGTGAGTAGCCGTGCGTGCGACCGGGACCCACGAGGCGGTTGATTCGCCTGCCATCACGCACTCCGCGACCGGACGCTTGGCCCGGCTGACGGCCTGGCTCCTGACCCACCGGGTAGCCGTGCTGGGCGGGCTGCTGCTGCTGGGCGCGCTGTTGCTCTACGAGCGGACGGAGGCGCGCACCATCCGCTGGGGCGACCCCGGCGAGTTCCAACTGGCGGCGGTGGTGCTGGGCGTGCCCCATCCGCCGGGCTATCCCCTGTGGGTGCTGGTCGCCCATCTCTTCTACCTTGTCCCCATCGGTGAACCGTTGTGGCGGATCAGCCTCACCTCGGTCGTCTACGGCGTGGCGACGGTGGGGTTGGTCTACCTGATCGCCCAACGGATGGGGGTGCGCCCCTGGCTGGCCGCGCTGGCGACGGCGCTGTTCGTCAGCGCGCCCGATTTCTGGGGCGAGGCGACCGAGCCGCGCGCCTATGCGCTCAACACGCTCCAGGTGGCCGGGACGATCTGGCTCTTGCTCAAGTGGCGGGATGCCCTGCCGGAACGTCGGCGGCGCTGGCTGGTGGCGGCGGGGTTCGTCCTCGGCACGGCGTTCGCCAACCACGGCACCACGATCACCCTGGTCCCCGGCTATGCCCTGTTCGTGCTGGGTACCGAGTGGCAATGGGCGCGGGCGGCGCACCTGTCACCCCTGCGGACCCTACTTCGCCGCCTGCCGGACTATCTGCTGGCGGCAGGCGCGGCGCTGCTGGGGCTGACCCCCTACCTGCTGCCGCTGTGGCGCTACCTCCAGGGCGACGGGCCGTATTATTGGGGCGACCCGAAGTCGTGGGCCGATTTTATGCGCCTGGTGTCGGGCCAGGACTTCCGCCAGATGATCTTCGGCATCCCCTGGGCACGGTTCGGCCAGCAAGCGGGCTGGGGCTTTCAGATCTTGCTCGATCAGTACGGTTGGCCGGGGGTGATCGTGGGGCTGGTCGGCTGGGCCGGGCTGGCGCGGCGGCACCCGCTGGTGTTCGGGATGCTGGCGCTGGGCTGGGTGTGCAGCTTCGTCTTCGCCATCATGTACGACGCGGCCACCAACTACTTCTACTTCATTCCCGGCCATCTCTTCTGGGCGCTGGCGATGGGCGTGGCCGCCGAGATGGGGCTGGCGCGGTTGGGGCGCTGGGCCGCGCAGCGCCCCGATGGGCTGCCGCTGGCGCGGGGGGTCACGGCGGGGCTGGCGGTGCTGCTGGTGGCGGTCCTGGCGGTGGGGGTGGTGGCGCGCTACCCGTCGGCGGGCTGGCAGCGCAAGACCGAAGCCCGCGACCAGGCCGAGATCGTCTTCCGCGAACTGCCCCATGCCGCCCTGATCTACGTCGGCTGGGAGGCGAGCAGCGTGATCAAGTATTACCAGATCGCGGAAGGCCGCCGCACCGACCTGATCCTGAAGGCAGGCGACCCGCATGACTGGGCAGGCCACATGCGCGACTTCATGACCGAGGGCTGGCAGGTCTACGTCACCGAGCCGCCCGACTCCCTGTTCGACCAGTTCAAGCTGACCCCAGTCGGGTTCACGTATCACGTCGAGTTCAAACGGTAGGGGATAGGGGTTGGGGCTTGGTGCGGGAAACGTGAAACGTGAAACGTGAAACGTGATGCGTAGTTCTCGTCCCTCAGTCCTCAGTCCTCGGTCCTCAGTCCTCGTTCGGCCACGATGACCAGGGCGATGCTGGTCGGCAGGCGTTCGGTGAAGATCTGGACGGTGAAGCCGTGGGCTTCCAGGCGGGGGCGCAGGGCGGGGAAAGCGGCCTGGACGAGGTGTTCGATGCGGGTGGTCTGGCCTGCCGGTTCGCCGTAGACCAGACGGGCGACGCGGGCCAGCAGCCGGTTGGTGGGGCTGGTCGGCAGGAGCCAC
>JBBSEL010000147.1:0-7311 GCA_038239755.1 Chloroflexia bacterium
CGGATAGACGATAGGGGTTGGGGGGTGGTGGTTTGGCTAACAACCCCCAACCCCAATCGTCTATCCCCATCCCAGCCCCCCGCCGGATCGGGCGGCGCCTCGCCGTAGCCGACGTAGCCGCTGGAGGGCGGCAAGGTGTAGGTGTGCCAGCCGAAGATGTAGCGCTTGATGCGGGCGTACTCGTCGGGGGGCAGCTTGCGCTCCAAGAACTGGAGCATCGTGTAGCTGACCTTCTCCGCCGTTGCCATATCCAGGTTGGATGTTTCGTAAATGTCCCGGATCAGTTCATTGAGCATGGTGCCGCTCCTCTTACGGGCCGAGTCTGGGGCCGCCCACGGCCTGCCCGTCCCTTTGTCGCCTCTATAGTACTCGATCCCTCCCCAGGCGTCAAGCAAGAGCAATGCCAGCGAGAAGTCAGAAGCTAGAAGTCAGAAATCAACACGCAGGAACGCAGGAATAAAAAAGCGAGCGGCCCTGGAGCCGCTCGCTTTTGGCACGGGTCAGCCGGGTAAGGCTTACTCGCCGCCGTCGTCCAGGCGGCGGGTCGGCTCGCCCGCGCTGGTGCCGTTCGAGTCGGCGGCATGGGTGTGGCCCATGGGCGTCGTCTCTTCCGGCGTGGTGTCTGCCGGGGCCGTCGGATCGACGCCCGTCTGGGTGCCACTGCGGCGGCTCTGCTGGGCCATCATCTCATCCACCTGGGCGGAGATGCTGTCGAGCAGGGTCTTGACTGCCTTGAAGCCTTCGGTCGCCGCGTTGCGGGCGTGCCCGGCAGTATCTTCCGGCAGGTATTGCAGGGGGATCTGGGCGAGGGCGGCGGGCACCCGCACCAAGTGATCCAGCAGATCGGCGGCGGCGCGCCCCATCGCCTGCAACTCGTCGCGCAACTCTTCTTGCGGCTGCTTGTTGCTGCCACCCGCCCCGGTGTTCGGGGTACTGTTCGTATCCATAAGAAACTCCTTTGCCTCCTGATCAGGTTGGCGAACGGGGCGGCTACGCCCCCTATCTCGACTCGCTCGATGCGGGCCGCGTTCAGTCTATCCTATATACGACCGGACCGCGCCGAATGTTTCAGCAGGAGCCGGGCCACCGCTAGAATGCCCCGGTGCCGCGTACGACCGCGCCGACGGTACGGGCCAGGATGCGGAGATCGAAGGCGAACGAAGCGTGCTGGAGGTAGTGGAGGTCGTACTCGGTACTGAGGTGCATCGGGTGGTTGCTGCGCCCGTTGACCTGCCACCATCCGGTGACGCCAGGAAGCAGGGCCAGCCGGGCGAGTTGCCACGGCTCGTAGTGGACGATCACTTCGGGCAATTCGGGCCGGGGGCCGACCAGGCTCATCTCGCCGCGCAAGACGTTGAGAAACTGTGGTAGCTCATCGAGGCTGGTCTTGCGCAACAGGCGGCCCACACGGGTGATCCGGGGGTCGTCAGGCAACTTGTAGACGAATTGTGGCCCGCGCCGGGGTGGTCCGCCGACTAACGGCTGCACCCGTTCGTGCAATTGCGCATCGGCCCCCGACCGCATCGTCCGCAGCTTGTACATAGCGAAGGGGCGACCGTGGCGACCGATGCGCGGCTGGCGGTAGAAGGCCGGGCCGGGCGATTCCAGCCGCACAATCACGGCCAGCACCAGCAGCAGCGGCGCGGCCAGGGCCAGCAAGACCGCGCTCAACCCCACGTCCAGCGCCCGCTTGGCCCGGCGATAGAGCGGGCCGGGAGGGGTTGCCGCCCCCTCCGCCCACAACCAGGGTACCACCTCGACCGGGATCGGCCCGGCGCACAGGGCCAGCAACGGGCGGGTCAGCCCCACCGCCCCATCCGGCGCAATGACCACCCGCACCCGGCCTCCAAGGCCCAGCGACGCCGAATCGGGGATGACCATCTGGGGGTCGGCGGTGTCGAGGCAGAGCAGCGACGGATTGGCCTGGATTCCCGGTGCCGGAACCAGTGCCCGTCCGCCTAGCTTATCCACCCATGCGACCACGCCGCCACCCTCCCCGCACTACATGAGCAGGCGCAACACCCCATAGACCAGCCCGCCGACCAGCGCCCCAACGGCGGCGCAGGCCAGGTTCACCACTTCGTTGTCTACCCACAGGCGACCACGCAAGAGCCGCGTGGGGGTGCCGCAGGTGTGGACTCGCCGTTCGGTCTCTTTGCCGCAGGTGGGGCACCAGTAGACGGCCTGCACCGTCGCGCCCAGGAACGAGTCGGCCCATGCGCCCAGCAGCCCGCCCACCAGCGCCGCCCCCAGCAGCATCCCCACCCCCAACGGCAGCGCGCCCGCGCCGAACGCTTGCCCCAATCCCCCCAGCCCCCAGGCCGCCGCGCCGATGAACAAGGCCCCCAGCGCAGCAGCCCCGGCTCCCAGACCGCTTACCGCGCCCGATGTCCCTGCTATGACGGTACGTCCGGTGGTTACAAGGCGGGGCGGGCGGGTGCTGAGCACGCCCAACTCGGTGCCCCAGGTGTCGGCGGTGACGGCGGCAAGCGCCCCAACATAGGCGGCGAACAGGAAGGGGGTCCAGGCCGGGTCGGCTGCCGCCGCGCCCACCGCCAGTGCCGCCGGGATGCCCCCATTCGCCAGCGCTTGCCCCAGGTCGCGCCGCCCGCCCTTGGCGAAGGCGGCAGCCGCCGCTTGCTTGGCTGCCGACCGCGCCCCGTAGCGGGAGATGAGGCTGGACGAGGCGAAGAAGGCGATCAGGAGCAGGCCCCAGACCGGGCCGCCGATGCCGAACGTGGCCGTGCCGGTCAGGATCGCGCCCAGTACCCCGCCCGCCGTCAGTGCCCGCGCCTGGTAGGCCACGGCAGCCACGGCGGCGCTCAGGGCCAACCCTGCCACCAGTTGCACCGGGTCCACCCGCCCGCTGTCGATCAGCCAGAGGAGGATGCCGGTGCCGATGGGGATGCTCAGGTTGTCCTGCCCCTTGGGCGCGGCGGGTTCGAGCAGGGCCGCGCAGAGGGCCACCACGGCAGCGACGGGCAGCACCCGCTCCAGGGGATAATGTGCCGGGTCGAGCAGGAGTAAGGTGGGCAGGACGCTGAGGAACGTCGCCCCCACCAGCGCCGCCGAGCCTTCCAGCGAGCGGGTGTCGCCCGCGATCACGTAGCGATGCCGCCCCAGCGCCCGGCCCACCAGGGCCGCCGCCGCGTCGCCCCAGGTCAGCGCCATCATCGCCGCCGCCGCCAGCACCGGGCGGCCCTGCGACCCCATCCAGCCCAGCAACACGGTGAAGCTGACCATGAACCAGACCGTGCCCAACCCTTCGCTGCGGGCGGCATCCATCGCCGGGATCAAGGTGCGCCGGGCCGAGATGTAGTTGATAGCGATAAACGCGCTCGTCGCGATCAGCGCCGCCCACCAGTGGTCGAACAGCGCCAGCGCCCCGAACACCCACATCCCCGCGCCGACATGCACCAGCTTGCGGGTGAATTCCGGCGGCCAGCCCATCCCACGCCGGATGCCCTCCGCCCCCAGCAGCAGCCCGGTCGGATAGACAAACGACAGTACCAGGGCGATCAGGTCACGGGTGGACATGTCGGAGTGGCTCGTAGTTCGTGGCTAGTGGCTCGTGACGAGGGGTCAGCGGTCGGCGGTCGGTGGGAGGGACGGTTTGTATTCGGTGACCTGGCCGAAGGAGGAAAAGCCCAACCGGGCATACACGCCTTCGCCCGCGGTAGACGCCTGGAGGACCGCCGTATCATGGCCCTGAGCGCGGGCGTCTCGCAAGGGTTGAAGGGTCAGCGCGGTGCCGAAGCCGCGCCGCCGGTAGGCCGCCAGCGTACAGACATTATACAGCCCCACCACTCCGCCGCCGACCGTCAATTCTGACGCGGCGACCGGCGCGCCGTCCAGGTAGCCCACATAGAGCCAGAGCGGCGCGGCGCGGGTCAGCAGCACCGAGGTGGCCCGTTCGTAGAAGCGCGGCACCTGGGGGTCGGCAGGTGTCCAGTTCGCGGCGACGACCTGGGCGAAATCCCGCAGTTGGGCCGCCGTCTGTACCCGCCGGATCTGCAAGCCGCCGGGGGCCACGTCGCCGGGGCGCAAGGCCGCCAGATCGGCCACCATCGCCACTTCCGTTTCGGCAGGATGCAGGCCCGCCGCCAGCAAGACCGCCCACAGGTCTGGCGGCGTATAGCCGGGGCTGAGCCACCAGGCGAAGGGGCGGCCCACCTCGGCAAAGTACCCGATCACCCGCCGAATCCGGTCGAGCGCATTGTAGGATGCGAACCGGGATTGGCAGACAAGATTGAACGTGTCGGAGGGCAACCCCGAATCAATCAGCACCACATCGGGGGCCACGATCAGGTGCATCCCCTGCGTCTGCCCCTGCACCCAACCCGCGTGGGTGACAAGGTTTGTATCCGCCGCCGCCGCCAAATCCGCAGGCGAACGATCCGTCAGAGAACTCATGTGCAACTCCCCACAAAAAGTATAGATAGTTGATCTCGCACACCCTCACACCCCAAACCACTCCCCACTCATCACGTTTCACGTTTCACGCTTCACGCTTCACGAGCCACGAACCACGAACCACGCCGCCCGCCTCATCCTGTCGCCTGACCCGAGATCCGCTCCATGCGGACACGCAGCAAGAGGCCAGAGGTCGCGTCGGGCGGCAGATCGGGGGGGACGAAGGCCGGATGAATGCCCGCCGCCCGCAGCCGCCCCCGCAAGGCCGCCAGCACCTCGGTCTGCCGCGCCACCGGCAGCGGGCTGGCCGTGCCAAGCGGCACCAGTTCGACCCGGCCCTCGGCCAGCACACTGCGCCAGGGTTGCGCCGGGTCCGAATCGCGGCTGCAATCCAGGCTGTCTACCTGCACACACACCCCCTGCGGATGCTCCGCCAGCGCCTCGACCAACGCCCCCAGCGTGTGCGGCTGGTAGAACCACAGATCGGCCCGGTCGCGCAGGAACCAGAGCGGCACGCAGTAGCAGCGCGCTTTGGCCGGATGATAACACCCCAGCCGGGCCAGGGGCCGGTCGTCCAGCACCTGGAGGCACTGCGCCCGCGTCAGGAATATAGGCCCGCCCCGCGTGCCCACCGACGCAGCCTGGAGGCCGGGTTGCAACAGCGGCGAACTGGGTGGCACGGTCAGCCCCGGCCAATTCCGCCCCGACACGGTGCCCAGCGTCAGTGCGCCGACCACGAAATCGCCGTGCCCGCCGTTCAGCGCCATCCCGGTCCGCTGGCGCACCATGCTGACTCCCTGATGCACCGTGCGCGCCGGATACTTCTGGAAGCTGGCAAATAGGGCCGACAGCCGTGCCCCCCGGTCGGTTACCTCGTGGTAGTCGCCCCAGGCACACACGCTGGTCCACCCCGCCGGTTCGGCCAGGTCCAATTGCAGGCACACCCCCTGCGGCGCGGCCCGCAGGTTGGTCAGTTTGCGCCCGGCGCGGGTGATCAAGAAGAGTTGGCCGGGGCGATGGACGAACTGGAGGGGCACCACATAGACCTGCCCCCCCTTGCCCGCCTGCGCCGGAGCATAGGTGGTGAGCCGCCCGAACGGTGCCCCGTCGAGCAAGGCGAAAATCGCCTCGGCGGGCAGCTTGACCGGGGGAATCGGCGCAAACCGCTCGGCTAAAACACTGGACATAAGGCCTCGTTCCGGGTTCCCGCCTGGGGGCAGGTTCGCCTGGCTGTAGGATAACGCAACACCCTTCCCCCGTCAAGGGGTGCGCGGTCGTTAGTGGTTAGTGGTTAGTGGTTAGTGGTTAGTGGTTAGTGGTTAGTGGTTAGTGGTTAGTTCGCAGCCGGGTAATCCGGCGCGATACATTACTATTGAGCATGGAGTGATCCACGCTATAGCCAGACCCCCAACCCCCAACCCCCAACTCCCAACACCCAACCCTAACTTCCGATTTCCGCCTGCGGACTTCTGCGCGCTCATATTGCCTTTTCGCCCGATTCTGTGCTATGATGGCAACATCACCGCAGAATATATTATGTCCACCAGCCAGGCTGTGACCCGTGCCGCCCGGCGCAGGGCCGGTAACAGACCACGCATCGCGGGACCGGACCCGCAACGGCAGAGGAGGAATGGTAATGCAGACCTATGAAGTCCAGGCGAGCGACTCGCTGGAGTCGGTGCTCAACAAGCTCGGTGACCTGGCCCGCACCGACCCGGAGATCACCCTGGTGGTGCCCGCGCATGTCCAGGTGTTGAGCCAGGTGGATAACCTTTCCCGGCTCCGGCATTTTGCGACCGACCGGGGGGTGCGCCTCCATGCGGTTGTGCCCGACCAGGTGACCCTGGGGCTGTTCCGCATCATGGGCCTCGATGCGTCAGACACCGCCACGGGTGGGGGCATCATCGGCTCCACCGAAGATCGGGACCGCGCCCTGGCCGAAGATATCGAGAATATGAACTTCGACAGCGCAGCCTATGATCGCGCTGTGCAGGCGGAGGGCCTGGGTGGCCCCGGCAGCGGCGGCGAGGTGGACACCTCACTCGCCGATGCCGAGAACATGAACTTCGACATCGATGAGTTGGAGCAGACACTGCGGGCCGAAGGGGTCAACACCGACCGGCACGGCCCGGCCACCGCCACCCCGCCGCCCTCGGCCACGGCCCCGCCGCCTGAACCGGCCCCCGAACGGTCCCGCTCCCTCTTTGGCCGCCTGAAGCAAATGATCAACCCGGTGCCGACCGCCGCCGAGCTACCCCGCGATACGGGCGGGTCGGCCCCGCCCCCCAGTGGGGGAAGCACCCCCCCGCCCCTCGCCGCGTCGGGTGGGGAAGCGAGAAATCCGCAAGAGAGTTGGAGCGGCCCGCCCGCCACCCCTGCGGTGGGCGGCCTGAACGTAACGATGCCCGACTGGCTGCGCGAAGACCCACCCCCGTATGTGCCGGAACACCCGGCGGCCAGCACCGCAGGCGGTAACCCGAATGTGACCATGCCCGATTGGCTGCGCGAAGATGCACCCGCTGCCTCGGCCACTCCGGGGGCCATGCAACCCCCGGCCCCGCCGCCCGCCACCAGCCTCCCCGCCTGGATGCAGGAAGGTACCACGTCGTCTGTCCCCGAAACGCCTGCCATGCCCGCCTGGATGCAACCCGAAACGCCCGCCGCCCCCACCGGCAGCAGCGCCGCCCAAATTCCCAGTTGGTTGCAGGATACGGGCACGATCCCCCCGCCTGCTGGCGGCGGGATGGGAGCCGAACCCCCGATATTCAACTGGCTCCAGGCCGATGATACCGCTGCCCCTGGGGGCACCGCCCCAGCCTTCGCGTCCCAGGAAGCCGGTAGTCTGACCCAGATGCCCGACTGGCTGCGCGAAGATCCCGCGACGCCCGCCCCCAGCAC
>JBBSEL010000148.1:0-7310 GCA_038239755.1 Chloroflexia bacterium
CCCTCGCGGCGGCTGCTCCTGCTGCCGCTGGAGTCGAGCAGCGGCGGCACGCTGGGCTATTTGCTGGCGGCCCCCCGCGCCGACCTGAGCGATCCCCGGCTGGATTACGAGCAGTTGGAGATCCTGAGCATCTTCGCCCAGCGGGTGGCGCTGACCATCGAAAATCACCTGGTCTATAGCCAGTTGCTCACCAACAAGGGCGAAATCGAGTCGGTGGTACTGTCGATCAGCGACGGGGTCATCGTCACCGACCACGAGTTGAACGTGGTGATCAGCAACAGCCTGGCCGATCAACTGCTGGGGATGGACCCCGGTCAGAGCCGAGGCAACTCGCTCCGGCGCATCCTGCCGAACGAAGCGTTGATCGGCCAACTGGAAGATTGCCTGACGACGGGGCAGTCTACGTCGGTGGATGTGGACCTGACCCTGGGCCGGGAGGACCGGACCTACCAGGCGGTGGTCCACCGGATGGGGACGGCGACGGTGGCCGAATCGCTGGGGGTGGTGCTGACCTTGCGTGATGTGACGCTGGAGCGGGCCACCGAGCGGGCCAAGACAGACTTCCTCTCGATTGTGAGCCACGAGTTACGCACGCCGTTGAACTCGGTGATGGGCTTTCTCGACATCGTGCTGATGGGCAAGACCGGCCCGCTGACCGAGATCCAGACCGACTTCCTGGGCACGGCCAAGCAAGAGTCGGTGGCGCTGCAACGGCTGATCAACGATGTGCTGGACTATTCGCAACTACAGAGCCGGATGCTGCGGGTGGAAACGGTGCCGATGGACCTGTCTTCGGTGATGACGCGGGTGGTCAACAACACGCGCTTGCGGATGGCCGACGACCAGTTGCGAGTGGTGAACAATGTGCCGCCGCAGATCTTGGTGATGGGCGACGAGGTGCGGCTGGAGCAGGTGTTCAAGAACCTGCTGGACAACGCGGCCAAATTCACCGACCCCGGCGGCGAGATCCGCTTCGAGGCGGCGCTGACCGACGAGACGGTGACGATCAGCGTGATCGACAACGGCTGCGGCATCCCGCCCGCCCAGGTGAGCAGCGTGTTCGACCGTTTCTTCCAGGCGGAGAACAACTCCAACCGGCACAAGCGCGGCCTGGGCCTGGGGCTGGCGATCTGCAAGAACATCGTGGAAGCGCACGAGGGACGGATCTGGATCGACAGCACGGTGGGGGTGGGCACCACGGTCCATGTGGCGTTGCAACTGTTCCACCCCGAACTGTACGACCTCAACCTCAACACCGGGACCCCTTCGACCAAGACCTGGCATTAGACGGGCGTCTGCATAATCTAAAATGCACAAGAGGGTCACCTGATGGTGACCCTCTTACTTTTTCTGCCCGGCGACGAGGGTGCGATACACCTTGGTGAGTTCGGCGGTGACGGCGGCATAACTGTAATGCCGGTTTGCGGCGGCGGCAAGCCGCTGCGGGTCGTAGCGTTCCAGGTGGGCCAGCAGATCTGTGATGGCGGTGGCGAGTGGCGCGACCTGTCCTGGCTCTACAATCAGTCCATTGGCAGCATCGATCATGAACTCTGGCCCGCCGCACCGGGTGCTGATCACCGGGCGACCACTGGCGAGGGCTTCGATGATAACCAGCGGCAGGGCTTCGTGCAGGCTGGGCAGCACCAGAGCATGGCTCTGGCCTAGTGCCTGGGCGACCTGCGCGGGGGTCTGGAGGCCGTGGAAGGTGACGTTGGTATCCAACCGGAGCCGCCGGACCTGAGCCTCGTATTCGCAGCGCAGCGCACCATCGCCAGCCACATTTAGATGTACAGGCGGGCCGCCCACATCACGGAGCAAGGCCAGAGCATCCAGCAAGAACGGCAGCCCCTTCTGTGATGTTTCGAGCAGGCCAACGAAGAGCAGGCGATAACCCCCCTCCGTGGAGGGGAACGGCGTGGGCGCGAACCGGCTGGTGTCCACGATGTTGGGGACGATAACCAGGCGGCGGGTGTGGGGGAAGGTTTGCCGAATCCGTTCGCGTAAGCCTTCGCTCACGGCGATGACGATGTCGGATCCGTTGAACGCGATACGGGCCATCCAAAACAGGCCGGGTCGTTTGCGCCACGATCGGAATTCGCTGCTGTTCTCGGTCAGGACCAGGGGCACGCGGAACAGGCGGTGCAGCACCGCCGCGCCCCATCCGGCGGGCACCCCGATATGGCTGTGGAGGACATCGGGCCTGAATTGGCAGCGCATGGCCCAATAGGCCCGCAGGAGAAGCCCCAGGTAAGTGAACTGCCAGATGAGCGGGCGGTTCGGCACTTCGATTATCTCTTCGGTGTAGCCGCGTGCCTGGCTGACCCAGCGGCGCGGTGCCCGTTGTTCGCCGCGTGGCCGGATATCGAGGTACAGCACCCGCACCTCATGCAGGCTGTGCAGCGCGTCGGCTTGCTCACGGATGAAAATCCCATTGACCGGTTTGTCCGGTGTGGGATACCAGGAGGGGAGAATGAGGATGCGCATAGGTAGGATCATCAGGGGGCGGGGCGGGTAGCGTGGCGCAGACCACGCAATTTGCGCAGGACGGGGCCGACCACCCGTGCATAGTCGCGGAAGTCGGCAACCTGCGGGATCAATACCTGATGGACCGGCAAGCCAGAGTCGCGGGTGAATACCCACAAGGTGCAGACCATCGCCAAAAGATAGGTCAGGGTAGAGGCGACAGCCGCCCCGACGATGCCCTGCCAACCGATCAGCGCCAGGTAGAGGGGGATGCTCACCCCCAGTTGGAGCCAGGAAATCACCGAGAGCAGGCCGGGCCGCTGCATCTGCCCCAGGATGTAGCTGTTCACTACCAGCATCACCGCGAAGCCCAGCACCCCGGCGAGGAGCACGATCAGCGGCAAGACCGACGGGGCGAAGGCCGGACCATAGAGCAGGGGCACCAGCCAGGGGCTGACCAGGGCAAACGGCAGGGCCACGATCAGCATCATCAGCACGGCAGTGCGGGTTACTTTGGCTGTCAGCAGGGCCGATTCGGCTTTGGGCAACTCGGCAATCTTGCCCAGCGAGGAGGCGTGAATCGCATTAAGCAACAGCCAGATCTTTTCGGCCAGGGAGGTGGACCGCGAGTAGAGGCCCGCGCCGGTGGTGCCGACCAGGGCGTTCACCGCGAACATATCGAAGCGCAGGAACAGGTTGTGGGCGATATTGGCTCCGTGGCTGCGCAAGCCAAAGCTGACCAGATCGCGAAGCACTATCCGGCGGGGCGGCCAGACAAACGGCTCGATTCGCACGGCCAGGATTAGGTTGCCGACCGCGCCAATCACTGCGCTGGCCGACCAGACCATCAGGAAACCGGAAATGCCCGCGTGCAGCACACCGACCACGCCGATCATCAGGGCGGCAGAGCAGATGTTCACGGCCAGGTTGAGCTTGTTCAATACCAACAAGCGGTTCAACCCCATCATCATATAGCTCCAGTAGACCTGGTAGATGGTGGCCGGGATGAGTAGGAGCGCGACCAGCAGATGGGGATAGGTCACACCCTGGAAGACATTGTCTTGAAGCAGCGGGTAGAGGAGGGTGGCCCCACCGATACAGATGAGGCCCATGCCCAGGGCCAGCAGCACGGCCCAGGTGTTGACCTCGCCCAGCCGATAGCGCCCGCCCGCCAGCAGGGTACTACAGGCGATCCCGATGCTGAGGTGCGCCACGTTCGCTAGGATGACGTTCGTGGTGATCAGGATCGCATAGACACCGATGCCAAGCGGCCCCAGGCTCTGGGTCAGGACCACGCTGACCACCAGGCCCAGGATAAAAATGGCCCCGTCGGTCGCCAGCCCGATGAGGGTGTTCCTGCCTATGCCCATGAGTGCAAGGTCCTCATTCGACTGCCCCGCCACGCGGGACTGCTTTAATGATAAACTGGTAGGTGAACAGGTTAGGCATCAAGCGAGCTAGCACCGGCAGTACGAGCCGGGGGGCGAAGCGGCGCACCAGCCGGATGCGATAGACCCATTCAGGCAGACGGAGCGAGCGTTCGGCGCGCACAATCCGATAGTCGGTTTGGTGGAGCATTTCCCACAGGGTCCGCTGGGTGAAAAAGCGTAGGTGCGTTGCGTCCAGTAAGCCGGTGTCCTGATAGTCGAAATGCCCCCCTAGCAGCCCCATGCGTACATCCCAGTGGGCGATGTTGGGGATCGAGATGACGACCGCCCCGCCCGGTGCCAGCCGAGAGCGCACCACCCGCAACACTTCCCAGGGCTGCACAAGGTGTTCCAGCACATCGCCAAAGACGATCACGTCGAAGCCATCGGGGATCGCAGCCTGTATGGCCGGATCTTCCAGATTGCCGACAATAACCTGTTCGCAGACGGTCGCGGCCTCTTGCGCCGCCGCTGCATCCAGTTCCATCCCCACGACGCGGCAGCCCTGCTCTACCAGCACATGCGAGAAGCGGCCATTGGCGCAGCCGGTTTCGAGCACCCGCGTGCCGGGCGGGATCAGGGGCAGCATCATGCCATGCGAGTCGGTGGGGTCGAGCGTCGCCAGCGAAAGACGCCCGCCATACTGGAAAGTGGACGGGCGATACCAGGGGCTGAGCTTTGGCCTGTCTTGCTTGATCAGCAAACCCAATGCGGTGGAGCCTCCCTTACCATAGGTGATGCGCCGCTGCAACGCGGCCCAGAGATCGAGGTCGGCCACCAGTGGCGGCCAACTTCCTAATGCCCGGACAAGATTACCGAGCGCCTGTATTGGTTGCTTTCGTGCCTGCTGGAGGGCTAGCGTCAGGTGCGCGATAGCCCGCCGTTTGCGGCGGGGGCGGGGCGGCAGCGACCGATCAGGCAGCGCTGTTTGCATAAAGCGGATCGCGGCTTCTGCATCCGCCGGGGCTGGTTGGGATTGGATCAGCGATTGCAGGAAGCGTCCGCTGGCGACCCCGAAGGGGTCGCGGCGGGCGGCTTCTTGTAAGTGCCTTTGCGCCTTATCATGTTGCCCTATCCCGTAGTAGCCCGCAGCAGCCCAGGCGTGGCGGTTAAAGTAAGCGTGATCTCGCGCTGCCTGGGCCACGGCTGGTATGCCGGACTGCGCATAAAACTTGTCCAACACCTGTAGCCCCTGGCGGACCATCAGATCGTGGTCCCCTGACACGTTGGTCGCGTGGACCCTGTATTCGGCCAGCGGCTCACCCACGCAGTAAAACGGATAGCCTCGCGCCGCGAACCGCAGCCACAGATCCCAATCATCCGAGCCGCTGAGAGTCGGGTCCAACGGGCCGAAGTCGGCCAGCAAGGATTTGCGGAAGAGCGTGGTGCACGCCGAGATGGGCACATCCAGTAAGAGACCTGGTAGCGGCTGCCATTCGCCCTCTGGCAGACGGGCGAGGCCGGTGCGCTGTCCGGCAGCATCGATCAGATAGTAGCTCGAATGGACCAGCACTACCTGTGGGTGAGCTTGCAGGATACCGACCTCAACGGCCAGTTTATGCGGCAACCACACATCATCCTGGTCCAGCAGTGCCAGCAGCGTGCCCTGGCTGGCGGCAATGCCGGTGTTGCGGGCCGCTGCGACGCCGCCATTCTCCCGCTCGATATACGTAATTCTGCCCATGTATTGGTCTGCGGTTGCCCGCGTGATCGGATCGGGCGACCCATCGTTCACCACGATCACCTCGACATGCGGATAGGTCTGAGCGAGCGCGCTGTCTATGGCGCGGGTGAGCAGGGAACCCTGGTTATAAGCCGCGATGATCACACTGACGAGCGGCGCGGGGGTGTGGTGCAGCATAGGCTTAGTACGGAGTATACCCTAATAGCGGCCTTATGTTCAAGCGGATACGGCGTACACAGACTTTTAAATTTCACTAGCTTGACGACGTGATTGGGTCCAAAAATTACTTGTTTTATTACATCAATGATGCTAGAATACCCACGGGATTTATAGATGTTCCTACTACTTCCACTAAACCAAGGAGCGAAAGATGAAACGTGTTCTGTGTGTGTGTAGTGTAGTACTGACTCTAGCTCTAGTAATCACCGGCGCTTTGGGGATGGGGCGGCTGAGTTCTCCGCCCAATTTGTCGCCTTCCTCTTCGACCGCTCATGCGCTGCCGCTGCTGTTTGAGCCGAACGCCGGGCAGAGCGCGGCGGAAGTACGTTACCTGGCACATACCGGGGGCAATACCTTCTTCTTCACACCCAATGAGGTGGTGTTGGCGTTGCGTGGTGTGGCGCAAGAAGCCGCTGATGTGGCTCAGCACGTGGCGGCTCCGCCGCCTCCCCAGATCGTTCGGATGCAGTGGTTGGATACGAACCCCCAGGCAGCTATCACCGCGAATGCCCCTTTGCCGGGCCGGGTTAATTATCTGTTGGGTAATGACCCGACGCAATGGCATACAGATTTGCCGACCTATGCTGCCATCACGTATCATGCGCTATACGCCGGTGTGGATGTGATGTATGAGGGTGGCAGCGGGACGCTGAAAAGTACCTACACCGTGGGGCCGGGGAGCGACCCGGCGGGTATTCGCTGGCACTATGCCGGGGCTGACCGGGTGACCGTGAACGCAACCGGGCAATTGGAGATTTATGCGACGGGCGCGGTTGGCAGTGACCGCACCCCCCTGATCGAGCAAGCCCCTGTTGCCTGGCAGGCGCTCAACGGGCAGCGCACCGCTGTCCCTGTCCGCTATACGGTCAGCGGCGACGGCTCTATTGGCTTTGTGCTGGGTACGTATGATCCCACGCAGCCTTTGACAGTGGATCCGGCGCTCATCTATTCGACCTACCTGGGCGGTGGTAATGACGATATTGCGCAGAGTATTCGGTTAGGTGGTAATGGTGACATGTATGTCACAGGCTACACTGCGTCCAGCAACTTTCCCCAGCAAAATGCGTATCAGCCCAACTCTGGCGGCTCCTATGACGCTTTTGTCACGCGCTTCGATGCCAGCGGCTCCAGCTTGATTTATTCGACATACCTGGGTGGCAGTGGGTCCGACCGGGCGGCGGCGCTCGCGGTTGATGATGCGGGAAACGCCTATGTGGCGGGTGAAACAGCTTCGCTCAACTTCCCGGTGCTGAACGCCTACCAGCCCAATAATGGCGGCGGGGGCCTCGATGTATTTTTGACCAAGCTGAACACGAGTGGGTCCGGCCTGGTTTATTCGACCTATCTGGGTGGATCCAACCAGGATCAGGTTGAGGGGCGCGGACTGGTTGTGGATCTCAACTTTAACGCCTATGTTTACGGTGCGACCTACTCCTCAAACTTCCCTACGCAAAATGCGGTACAACCCGTATTCGGCGGCAGTGATGATGCGTTCCTGACCAAGTTCACCAGCAGCG
>JBBSEL010000149.1:0-7305 GCA_038239755.1 Chloroflexia bacterium
CGCGGTGAAAGTCAGGTGGTAGCCGTCGAGGTCGGCAATCGTGCATTCGCGGGCGTTCCAGGGCATGTCGGTCGGCGGGGTGACGATGGTCGCCCCGGCGGCGGCGGCCTGGGCGGCAATGTCGTCCACCGTGCGCTCGGCCAGGTAGGTGCTGAAGCTGAGGGTGACCCCCAGCCCACGCGGCCCAGGGGCCACCGGGCGCGCCCCCAGCAGCACGTCGGCATACTTGACCCAGCGCAGGTGGACCAGCAGCGGTTGGCCCGCCGGTCCGCTCATGGTGAAGATGTGGCGGAAGCCCAGCGCCTCCTGGTACCAGCGGGCCGAGGCCGCCAGGTCGGTCGCGTTCAAGATGGGGAAGGCGGGCATCGGGTAGATTTCTTCGGTCGTGTCCATCGGGGGTTACTCCTTACGTACAATCGGTAGGTTGGAGCGCGGTTTTGTGCGCCACCTCTATCCTAAAGCATGACGTAACGTCGGAGTCAATAGGGAAAATGAGATCCGGTTATAAGGCAGAGCCATATCCTACAACGGGTATCAGCATCTATGACTTGATCGCCGGGGGCCGGATTCTCTATGCCGGTGAAGATGATTCACGCGGCAAAATTTGGTATGATAGGAGTATGCCAGAACACGCCATTACTGCACCCATAGCGACCGTCGGCCCACCCCAGGCGGCGGGGCTATTTCCGGTGGACACGGAATATGCCCGGTGCGTGGCTGCCCTGGAACACACCGGGCTGCTCACCCGGCTTACGCACTCGGATAGCATGGGCGTGGTGGGTATTGATGGCAACGAATACCCCCTACCCACCCAGGAACAGGTGGGCGCGATTTTTGCCCATAACCAGGAGTTGGTCGGACGGAAAGTCGCCCAGGGGTTTGACCGGCTCGCATTGACTCCGCTGGCGATGCCCACTCCCCGGCTGATAGCCCAACTGGAGGCTGCGCTGATCCACCACGCCGCCGACGGGACGATCTACCGGACCCGCCGGGCACCGGCTGATCCCGCCATCCCGGTGCGGGTCAACGCGACCAAGCATGTCTGGATCTGGGAGGTGGTGCGGCAGGTTCTCGATACCGACGCACTGATCTATTTTCCCCACGAACATGTCCGTAATCATGGGGGCCTGACCAAGATAGCGGCGATCCAGGCGGGGCGGATTTGTGCCGTGCCCGGCTGGTCGGTGGGCCTGGTTGAGAGTTTCCCGATCATGCCGCCTCAGGGCCAGGGCACGACCGTCGGCGGCAGACCGCAACTGGAAATCGGCCTGTCCCCGCGTGAGTATTTGCGCGCCCTCCAGACGGCCCCCTATGAGGGCGAAACCGGGCGGACCCTCGAAGATTTCCTTACCCGCTTCCTTACTCACCTCGAAACCACCGGCGAAGTCAGCCAGGATGTGGATGATATCAATGCGCTGTGGTGCCTGGGGCAATATTTCAAAATCCCCTATGCCGAGGTGGTGCCGACGGGGCGCTGGGTGCGCAGCGTGGGGCGCGTGCGCCTGGATGCCCACCGCACCGGCAATAAGTTGTGTGCGCAGAGTTGGGGCGTGGCGACGACGGTGCGCCTACCCAGGCCGTAACGGTACGCTGCATAACGCGCAAACCGCGCCCCGGTCTTTCCCTCTAAACTCTCAGCTTTTCCTCATAAACGGCAGGGTGTCCCTTAATTCTGGGAGACTATACTAAAGGTGTCCCGCAGAAGAGCGGGGGATCGCGAAAGCGCTCAACAACCCACCATCCATTCACATCACAAAATCAAGGAGACCCTATGCAAATCAAAGTAGTAATCGTGTCGGCGCTGACCGTCGCCCTTCTGGGCATCGGAATGCTCGCCGGGAGTGTGTTCGGAGCCAGCCACGCCTTCGCTCAAACGGCGGCGGCCCCGGTGGCGCAAACGGCAGCGGCCCCCGCCGCGCAAGCCGCAGCGGCCCCTGCTCGGCAAGCAGCGATAGCGGCCCCCGTTGGGCAAACGGCAGCGGCGACTCCGGTCCCTGCCACGCCCTCCGCCCCGGCTGAGGCTGCTGAGCCTGCTAAGCCGAACGCGGCCCAGGCGAAGATCACCCAGGCGCAAGCCGAAGCAGCAGCCCTGGCTGCCAGCCCGGGTAGCACGGTGGACCACACCCAATTGAGCAACCAGAGCGGCACCCTGGCTTATGACGTAGACTTCGCCAACGGCGGGGGCGTCCTCGTGGATGCCACCACCGGCGCGATCATCAAGACCGAAGCCGCCGGGACCGACGCTGGCGGGCGTGGTGGGCACGGCGGCTTCGGCGCGGATCAGGCCGCGCTGGCAGCCAAGGCCAAGATCACCCAGGCACAAGCCGAAGCGGCAGCCGTGGCGGTTAACGCCGGGGTGACGGTGGACCACAGCAGCTTAGGCCAGGACGCCAACGGCACTATCTTCTGGGACGTAGACTTCTCGAACGGCGGCGGGGCCAAGGTGGACGCAACCACCGGCGCGGTCATCGCCAGTGAAGCCGCCGGGACCGACCATGTTGGCGGTGGCCGTCCGGGCGGCCACGGCAGCAAGGGTGCCGCCCCCGCGACGACAACGCAGCCGTAAGGCTTCCTGCCCCATACAACACCTAGCATAAGCAATAGCACGGGTGGGTCAGAGCAATCTGGCCCACCTGTTTTGTTGGATAGCGTCCGTTTCTCTCTTTCTCTCTGTGCGCCTAAGGTAGGAAGAGAGAAAGAGAGAAACGCGCTCTCCCTGGTGGGTAAAACTTGACATAATTTCTTGCACATCGCCGGGCTGCCTGCTATAATTAGGGAGCAAATAAGGGGAAGAGGTGGATTGGATCATATGTTAACACGGGAACAGGTCGAGCATGTGGCGCGGCTGGCGCGGCTGGCCTTGCGCGACGAGGATGTGGAAGGGTTCCGCACCCAGCTTTCGGCGGTGCTGGAGCATATCAATATGTTGAACGCGGTGGACACGTCGGCCATCCCGCCGACAGCGCAGGTGGGCGGCCTCCACGACGTGCAGCGGCCCGACGAGTCGCGCCCCAGCCTGCCCGTTGAGGCGGTGCTGGCGAACGCGCCCCAACGCGAGGATGTGTATTTCCGCGTCCCGGCGGTGCTCGATGAGGCCCAAATCGAATGAGTGACCTGAGCGACCTCACCTACCTGACCGCGCACGAAGCGCAGGCGGCCCTGACCCGGCGCGACCTCAGCGCCGTGGAATTGGCCCAGGCCCATCTCGACCGGATCGCCGCGCTGGACCCGACCCTCCACGCCTTTCTCACCGTCACCCCCGACCTCGCGCTGGCCCAGGCCGCTGCGTCGGACGAACGCCGGGCGCGGGGGCAAACCCTCGGCCCACTCGACGGCATCCCGATCAGCCTGAAAGACATGCTGATCACCGAGGGCATCCGCACCACCGCCGCCTCACGCATCCTGGGCGACTTCGTCCCGCCCTGGAACGGCACCGTCGTCCAGCGCGTGCTCGATGCGGGCATGGTCGTGCTGGGCAAGACCAATCAGGACGAATTCGCCATGGGGTCGTCCACCGACCATACGGCCTTTGGCCCCACCGGCAACCCCTGGGACACGTCCTGTGTGCCCGGTGGCAGCAGCGGCGGCTCGGCGGCGGCGGTGGCGGCAGGCTTCGGCTGTCTCAGCCTGGGCACCGACACCGGCGGCAGCATCCGCCAACCGGCCTCCCTGTGCGGCATCGTCGGGGTCAAGCCGACCTATGGCCGGGTGTCGCGCTCCGGGGTGATCGCCTTTGCCTCCTCGCTCGACCAGATCGGCCCACTGGCGCGTGATGTGCGCGATGCGGCGACCCTGCTCCACGTCATCGCCGGGCTGGACCCGCTCGACGCGACCAGCCAACCGGCCCCGGTGCCCGACTACACCGAACGCCTGGGCGGGGACTTGCACGGGCTGAAGGTCGGGGTGCCCCGCGAATACTGGGTCGAAGGCACCGACCCCGCCGTGGCGGCCAGCGTGCGCGCCGCGATCCAGGTGCTGGCCGACCTGGGGGCGACCCTGGTCGATATTTCGCTCCCGGCCACCGAGTATGCCCTGGCCGCCTACTACATCATCGCCCCCGCCGAGGCGAGTGCCAACCTGGCCCGCTATGACGGGGTGAAGTACGGCTATCGCGCCGATGGGGCCGACGGGCAAGCCCTGGGTGCGGTGGATGTGGTGGCCGAGACACGCGGGCGGGGCTTCGGCCCCGAAGTGACCCGGCGGATCATGCTCGGCACCTATGTGCTCAGCAGCGGCTTTTACGATGCCTACTATAAGAAGGCGCAGCAGGTCCGCACCCTGGTCGCCCGCGACTTCGAGGCGGCGTTCGCCCAGGTGGACGTGATCGCCGCGCCCACCTCCCCGACGACGGCTTTCCCCATCGGCGGCATCGAAGACCCGCTGACCATGTACCTGCTCGACGTGTTCACCATCCCGGCCAACCTGGCGGGCATCTGCGGGGTGTCGGTGCCGTGCGGCTTCGTCAACGAGTTGCCGGTGGGGCTGCAACTGCTTGGCCCGGCGTTGGGCGAGGGCACCATCCTCCAGACCGCCCACGCCTACGAGCAAGCCACCCCCTGGCACCTGCGCCGTCCTGCACTCTAACGCAGCGCACAGATGCTTACAAATTATGAATTTCTGCCGGTTTATAGGGTTCTAGCTATTTGTAAAACGGCAGGTTTGTGCTATAATCGTTCTGGGCTGAACGACCGCGTTGAACCATGCCCTCTCGGCAGCCCGCCAGGTTCCCTGGTCACACGACCCGCTATTGTACCGGTTTTCATCATATAGGAGTACTGAATCGCATGTTCTCGCCCTCGCTTCGCCCGCGGCTGACGGCGGTCTGCCTGATGCTGGCGGTCCTGGCCTCGCTGACCCCCAACCCCACCACCGCCGCTCCGGCTGTCGATTCTCCCGCGCTGGCCCCGGCGGTCGCGCCTGCTGCCGACCCGGTCTCCGACCTGATGGTCGGCCCGCCGGGCGATCTTCAGGGAGTTGCTACACCGGGCCGGTTGTTCCCCGACACGGGCCACATGCTGGACTCGCAATTCATCGCCTATTATGATAAGAACAGCGGCACCCGCGTGCTGGGGTCACCGATCACCGAGGTGTACCAGGAGGGCGGGCGCACCGTGCAGATGTTCGAGCGCGGGCGGTTGGAGTATGACGCGGGGACGGGCAAAGTCTCGCCCACCGCGCTGGGTGTCCTGTTGACCCAGGGCCGCTCCGCCGATGCCGCCGTCGCCGCGCCGGAGAGCGACCTGCAAGAACTGTACGATGCCACCACCGGGCATACCGTCGGTTCGGTCTTTGCCGACTACTGGAAAGCCGCCGGAGCCGGGGCGGTGCTGGGTCGCCCGATCACCGAGCAGACTCTCCTTTCCCCCGTGCCGTTGCGCTTCGTGCAGTACTTCGAGTTCGCCCGGCTGGAGACTGACGCCACCGGCCAGGTCTCTTCGCAGTTGCAGGATAACGTCCGCGCCCCCGGCTCGCCGTTCGAGGCGGTCGTCAAGCCCGCCACCACCAAGGGCCAGTTGTTCGTCCCCGCCAGCGGCCATATCGTGCGCGGCGGGTTCTACGACCTCTACCGGGCGCTGGGCGGGGCCGAGACGATGGGCGCGCCGCTGACCGAAGAAACCTGGGAAAGCGACATGACCGTGCAATACTTCCAGTGGGCCAAGCTGGAATGGCACAAAGACTTGCCCCAGGGCAAGCAGATCATACAGACCGCGCTGGGCCGCTCCTGGCTGGTCGATCACCCCGCCCCGGCGACGGCCATGACCGCCCGCAGCGATTATCAGGTGCTCGGCAGCGCCACGACTTCCTTCCGCGACTCGATCCCGGGCCGGGTGCATAACCTGATCCTGGCAACCCAGCGCCTCAACGGCGTGGTGGTGCAGCCGGGCGCGGTCTTCTCCTTCAACCAGGCGCTGGGGCCGGACGGCGAGTCGGCAGGGTTCGTCACCGCCAAGATCATCTACAACGGGCGGACGATTGACGGCATTGGCGGGGGCATCTGCCAGGTCGCCACCACCGCCTTCCGCGCCGCCTTCTATAGTGGGGTGGACATCGTCGAGCGCCACCCGCACACCTACCGCGTGTCGTTCTACGAACCGCCGGTCGGCTTCGATGCCACGGTGTTCAGCGACCAGGGCGTGGACCTGCGCTGGCGCAACAACCTCAAGGTGCCCGTGCTGATCCAGACCGCCGTAGACACCCGCGCCCAGACGATCAACTTCACCTACCTGGCGACCGAACCGGCCAAGTACAAGGCGGTGCTGGGTGGCCCGGTGATCAGCGACATCATCAAGCATGGGCCGCCGATCTACGAGGACGACCCCAAGCTGCCCTATGGCACTACGAAGCAGACCGAGCACGCCAAGGACGGCATGACGACGACGATCACCCGCACCCTGCTGGACCCGGCGACGGGCAAGACGATGCGGACTGAGACCTATACCAGCCGCTATGTAGCCTGGAACGACCGCTTCTCGCGGGGCACCAAGGGTGCGCCTGTCGCGCCCAAGGCTACGGCGGTTCCGACCCAGGCTCCCGCTCCGATCAAGCCGTAAGCTGGTTGCCCATCGAGGGATCGAGGATGAAGACTGAAGCCAAAAACCTGTATGCCCAGGCGCTGATGGCCGTCGTCGTGCTGGTCGGTCTCTACTTCATGGGGAATTTCGTCAGCGAAGTGGTCCAGGCCCAGCACCTGGCGAACCAGGTGGAGCTAGGGCGCAAAGAGAATGCGCGGCTGGAGGCGGACAACCGCCAGCTTGCGCGGGACCAGCAGTATTACGAGTCGGATGCTTATGCCCAACTGCGGGCGCGCACCGACCTGGGGCTGCGTAGTCCCGACGAGGTGGTGGTCTACCCGCTGCTGACCCCTGGTCCGGCGAGCGGGACAGTGAAAGCAGCGGCACCCGCCGATGGGGGGGCGGCGGCGACCGGCGGGGCCGATCCCCCCGCCGCGCCGCCGCCCGCTGTTCCCGCCCGCCCGTGGGATCGCTGGCTGGCCCTCTTCCTGGGGGCGGCCCGCTAGCCCAACATTGGGCCGCATAAATTGGTTTTAAAATCAGTGGATATCCGCCTTGACATTCGGCCTACGATACCGTATAATACCAGAGAAGTAATCAACGACGCGGGGTGGAGCAGTGGCAGCTCGTTGGGCTCATAACCCAAAGGTCGGTGGTTCGAATCCGCCCCCCGCTACCAAGACACAAAGGCCCCCCATCCGGGGGCCTTTGCTTGTGCCCGGTGGTGTCTTGACAGGCACAAACGCTTTCGGTATAATCGGTCAACGCAACGGCGGGGTAGCTCAGCGGTAGA
>JBBSEL010000150.1:0-7302 GCA_038239755.1 Chloroflexia bacterium
CGGTCCGCGAACGGATCACCTTCCGCCCCCTCAACCTGGCCGACTTCCCCTATGAGCGCCACACGCTAGGGGAGATCGACCTGCTGTTGTGCGAAAACGTGTTGATCTACTTCAATGCGGTCATCAACCGGCAGGTGGCCGACGAATTTTACCATTGCCTGCATCCGGGTGGCTACCTGTTCTTGGGCTACTCCGAAACCCTGTGGCAGCTATCGGCAGCGTTCACCTTGCGGACGACGCCCGGCACCTTCTTCTACCAGCGGCCCTTGACGGCGCACAGCCCCAAACACGTCTCGAACCCCGACCGCCCCGCTGTCCCTACCGCGTCCCCCGTACCCCCGCCGCCGCGTCCGTCGCGTCGCCCCGCTGCCGCCCCGCCGCCTGCCGCCCCCCCGCGCCGCTCCCTGGTACGGGCGGAAACGACCCCACCCGCCCAACGCCCGGGGGAAGCCGCGCCCCCCCCGCGCCTTGGCGTCCAGGCGGTCCCCCCGCTGCCCACGAATGTGGGGGCGGCAGTGGCCCGCAACCCCGCCGGGGTCGCCGCCGCGCAAGAGAAGACCACGCAGGGGTTGGAGTTCCTGGAAATCGGGCGGTATACCGACGCTCGCGCCGCGTTTGAAAGCGCCCTAGCGCAGTACCCCGGTGCGGTGGGGGCGCTGGTCGGCATTGCCCGGATCCATGCGAACCAGGGGGAGCTTGAGCGGGCGGTGGTGGAATGCCAGCGGGCGCTAAACCTGGACGCGCTGTGCGAAGAGGCCCACTTGTTGCTCGGCTTGATCTACCGCCAGCAAAACCAGTTCGACCCGGCCATTGAGCATTTCAGGAAAGCGATCTATATTAATTCCGCGTCGGTGTCGGCCTACTTTCACCTGGCCGGGCTATATCGGACCCAGGGTGCCCGCACCCCGGCCCTGCGCGAGTATAAGCACACCCTCCTGGCCCTGCGCTACCACCCCCCCGAGCAGACCATCGACAGTATGCCCCCGGCAATGATCCGCCAGGTGTGTGAAGAGCAGATCCGCCGCTTGCAAGAAGCGTGAGGCGGGAGGCGGGAGGCGGGAGGCGTGAAACGTGAAACGTGAAACGTGATGTGTATTGCGTGAGGCGTGAAACGTGATGCGTGAATCACGATTGCGTATTGCGTATTGCGATTCTTACTTCTTACTTCATAATTTCTGATCCCTGATCCCTCGTCACGCATCATGTTTCATGTTTCACGTTTCACGTTTCACGTTTCCCGCATAGCAAGCGCAGCGGCGTAGACCTGGAGCATGGCGGCGGCGACGCGGGGGGTGCGGAACTGGGAGGCGGCCTGGAGGGCGGCGCTGGCGACGGCGGCATGGTGGGCCGGGTCGCGCAAGAGAGCGCCGATGGCGGTGGCGAGGGCGGCGGGGGAGCGGGGCGGCACAGCGACGCACGCGCCGAGGGGGGCCAGGTAGGCGGCGATGCCGGTCGATTCGCTGACGACGACGGGGGTGCCGACGACGGTCGCTTCCAGCGTCACCCGGTTCATCGCTTCGACCACCGAGGGGATGCAGACCACATCGGCGGCGGCCAGGTGGGCGCGCACATCGGGCCGGGGCAACTGTCCGGTGAAGGTCACCTGCGCCCCCACCCCCAATGCGTCGGCCCGCTTGCGCAGGTAGGCGGCGAAATCGCCGTAGTGTTCGGTGCCCCGCGCCGGGCCGCACAACCACAGCCGGGGCGGGACCGGCAGCAGCGCGTTCAGCGCAGGCAGCGCCTCCACCAGATACTCCAGCCCCTTGAACGGGTGCAACCGCCCGACAAACATCACCCAGCCCCGCCCGGCCTCTGTTGCCGCGTCCAACCCATAGCGGGCCAGCAGGTCGGCCCGCGCCTGCGCCTTGTAGGCGGGGAGGGGCGTGTTGGTGGGGGGATAAGCCAGCGTTTCGATGGCGCGGGGCACGGTGATCACCCGCCCGGCATCGGCTCCTAGCGCGGTGACGTAGCCCGCCAGGTGGGGCGAGATGACCCGCACGATGGCTGCCCGGCGCAGGGTGTCGCCCACCAGCCACCGGGGCAGCGGGAAGCGGCGGAAGCCGTAGTCCTGCGCCGGGATAGCGATCACGTCGGCCCCCTGGATGTTGACCACGACCGGCAGCTTTCGCCCGCGCACGGCCAGCATCGCCGCTGCGCCGAACGGGTAGGCCGCCTCGGCGTGGATCAGGTCGTAGCGTTCCTGAGCGTAGAAACGCCGCGCCGCTGCGACCAGGGTGAGGAAGTGTTCGTAGTGGAGCAACCGGGCGCTGACCCGGCGGCGGAGGGTGGCGATTGGCCCGCGCTCGGCCAGGGCGTTGATCTGCCAGACCGGCACCGCGTGGATCACCGTGCGGGCCAGGGCCGGGGCACCCCGCTCGGCCACCAGGGTCAAAACCTCCACCTCCACCCCCTCCCCTTGCAGGGCGTGGATCACCTCTTCGTGATGAACGTTGCCCATCAGGTCGGTGCTGTAGGAGCCGATCAGGTAGCTGATTCGCACAGGGAGCCTTTCGATCCGGTTAGATCAGTTCGCGGTAGACCGCTTCGAGGGCGGCGACCAAGGGGGCTTCGGCATAGCGGGTGGCCGCGACCTGGGTGCCCCCGGCGATCAGGCGGGCGCGCAGATCGGGCTGCTGGAGCAGGGCCAGGATCGCCTGGGCCAGGCCGGGCGGGTCTTCGGGCGAGGCCAGCAGCCCGTTCGTGCCGGTCTGGATCATCTCGCGCACCACGGGAATGTCGGTAGAGACGACCGGGCAGCCCGCGATCATCGCTTCCAGCGGCGGCAGGCCGAACGACTCGTAGCGGGTGGGGTAGACCAGGCAGGCGGCCCGGCGCAAAAGCCGCACTTTGGCCCCCTCGCTGATCGGCCCCAGCAAGACCAGCGCCGCCCGGCTGCCGTTGGCCGCGCAGATCGCTTCCAGTGCTTGCGCCTCTTTGGGGTTTTGCCCGGCGAAGATGAAGCGGGCCTGGGGGCAGGCGGCCAACACGCGGGGCATCGCCTCGGCCAGCAGGTCGTAGCCCTTGCGGATCTTCAGTTGGCCGATGAACAGGACCAGGGGCGCATCGGGCGGCACGGGCAAGACCGGGTCGGGCGGCTCGTCGGCGGCAGGCGTATCGGGGATGGCGCGGATATAGTCGGCATCCACCCACAGCGGGATGCGGCGGATGCGCTCGGGCGCGACCCCCATCTTGCCCAGCACCCCCACTTCGTGGTCGGACAGGGCGATCACCCGGTCGGCCTGGAGCAGCGGGGCGTGCATCTGGTAGTTTTGCCACACCCGCTGGGGGCGGCGCTCGCGCAGCAGTGCCCGCAGGAGCGCGGCAGGGGTATAGATCAGGCGGTCGTAGTGGACCGCTCCGGCGTAGGGCCGTTCGCGATCGTCCACCAGATAAGGGTCGTGGAACGGGCCGACGACGGTAAAGACGAGCGGGACGTGATGCGCTTTGGCCCAGCGCGCGGCCCCCCCGTTGAGCGCGTTCCGCAGGTGCCAGAGGTGGACCACCTGGGGCCGCGTCCCGGCCAGCGCGGGGGCCAGTTGCGGGGCGCGCCAGAGCCGGTCGAACGGCACCCGCCGCACCCGCACCCCGTCGATCTCCTCTTTGGCCTGCCCGATCAAGGTCGATCCAGCTTCGTAGTAGGTTACCGCGCTGACGGCGTGCCCCTGGCGGACCAGGGCACGGGCCTGCACCGCCTCCGGCCAGTGGCGGAAGCCGGTGGTGATGCCGGTGGTGGTGACGAAGGTGCTGTGCATGGGAGTGGCGAGTGGCGAGTGGCGAGTGGCGGGAAACGTGAAACGTGATGGGAAGCGCGTTGCGTACTGCGTAAGGTTTGATCCACTTACGCAATACGCAATACGCACTACTCGTCACGTTTCACGTTTCACGCTTCACGCGCTACGGCGACGCGATGGCCCGCGAGATCATCTTGGCGAGCTGGGCGCGGGTGACGTTGTTGCCGGGGCGGAAGTACGAGCCGGGGCAGGGTTCGCCCGCGCCGCCGCAGGCATAGCCGCTGATGACCCCATGCACCACCGCCGTCTCGACGTACTGGTAGAAGGTGCTGCCGGGGGCCACGTCGTTAAAGGTGGCCGTGGCCGGGTTGACCAGCGTCCAGCCCCGCGAGATGGTGAGCATCTTGCTGATCTGGCCGCGGGTGACGTTGTTGCCCAGGCGATAGTAAGGCTTGTTGCCCGGCGCGACGCACGGTTCCCCGGCCCCGCCGCACGGGTAGCCGCTGATTGCCCCGTGGGCGTAGGCGGTTTCCACGTACTGGAAGAAGGTGGTGCCCACGGCCACGTCCTGGAAGGTGGGGTTAGTCGGGTTCGCCAGGGGCCAGACCGCGGCCAGCACGATCATCTTGCTGACCTGACCGCGGGTGGCCGAGTTGCTGGGCTGGAAGAGCAGCGTGGTGTCGCTCTGTGCGTAGCCGCCGATGATGCCCCTGGAGGCGATGTCGGCGATCTCGTTCGCCACGAAGTAGTTGGTCGGCACGTCGGTGAAGATCGTGCTGGCCGAACTGTGGCTGACCACCACCGGCACCAGGCTATATTCCCCTTCGGAGGCCCCTAACGTGTCGTGGGTGATGACATAGACCCAGTAGCTACCGTTGGGCAGCGCGGCGGTGTTCCAGCCGTAGCTCCCGGCGGCGAGCGGCACATTCTGGGCGATGGGCGTGCCGTTCAGGCCCTGATTATCGGTGTCCCAGTAAAGATCGATCAGGCCGCTGCCCTGGATCGGGGTCCAGCGGATCAGGGTGCCGTTGTTGCTGACCGGCTGGGTGGTCAGGTGGGCCTTGTCAATGCGAAAGAACGCGGGCAGCCCACCGCTATCATCCTGCTCATGGGGGTCGAAGCGCAGGGTCGTCACCTGCCCGGTCCAGCCGGTGCCACCGCCGACGAGCGGCACGACCGGCAGATCATAGGTAACCGGGATCCAGCGGTTGTAGAGGGCCAGGATCGGCCAGGTCTGCTGCCAGTTCAGGTTGATCGGCACCGACCAGGTCATGCGCGGCCCGGCATTGTTCCACCCGGTGGGCCGCGCCGGGGAGGTCGAGATCCACAGCCGCATACTCATATATCGGTAGAGGCTGGTATCAATCGCGTGGGCCTGGTCGTAGGCCACCCACCAGACGGTCGGGTCGTTGGTCGTCGCGCTCGCCTGGAAGTAGTTCGGCGTCCACTGGATGTTGTTGATATGCTCGGTGACGGGGAACTGGTTCGGGTTGCTCTCGTTCCAGATCGTCGTCAGCCGCGCCGCCGCGTAGTCCTCGCCGGTCAAGGGGCTGGGCGCGTCAATGTGGACAATCGGCTTGGCGTTGACCACCAGCGGCCCACTGGCGGCGCGTGCCCCGTTCATCAGAGCGTGGATATAGTAGGTGCCGGGGGCCATCCCTGCGCCGGTCCAGGTGTAGGAGCCGGTGTTAGCCGGGACGCTGGCGATCAGTTGCTCGTCGGCCCCGGTGGCGCTGGGGTCAGCGCTGGCGTAGAGGTTGACGGTGGGGTTGCCGCTGGAGCTATAGGTCCAGCTAATCTGCACCGCCGCGCTGGTGGGCCGGGTCAGGCGCACCCAGTCGATCTCGATGTTGTTGGAGGCTGCCGTGTTCGGCATATCGAGCCGCAGCCCGGCCAGGGCTTGCGCGGTCCAGGTGCCGTTGCTGCCCGGCCCGCCTGCGGTCAGGTCCACATCATAGATCTGCCAGTTGGTCGAGGTCACGTCAATAAAGCGCGAGTTGCCCACCGGCACCTGCTGGTGGGTGGGGAACCACCACATCACCATCGCCCCGGTTTGGCTGGCCTTCATGCGGAAGCGCAGGTGGGTGTAAAGGGTGGTGGGGATCGGGTGGTTCACCCCGTCGTTCTCGCCCAGCCACGAATAGACTCCGTCGAAGTTCGAGTACTGGAGTTGGACCGAGGCCCCCGCGCCGAGGGTCGTCGCCTTCCAGGTGCCGCCGCTCACGTCGGGGTAGGCCGAAAAGTTATAGGGGAAGTCGAGGTCGTCCAGGCTGTTCATGTCCCAGGGGTCATGCAAATGCTGGGTGGCATAGTCGTCCACTTCGGAGATGGTAACGTTGTTCGGAGAGGTGAGGGTGATCGTATCGGTGGGCGCGGCCTGAGCCGTGCTGCGCTGCGGGACGAGGGCCAACCCCAGGATCAGGGCCAACACCGCCGGAACCGTCCAGCGCCAGAGCGTATGGGTGCGAACAGAATTCAAGCTTCACTCCTCGATCTAGAAAGTATGCGCCCGGTGAATGATAGAGCGATTGCTATCAGGCCATAGCCGCCTCTCAGTTTACCGAATCAGGCAGGAAATAGCAAACAATGCGCGGCGGACAAAAGTCAGAAATCAGAAACCAGAAGTCAGCTTCTTTCGGGGGCGCAGCGTGTGGCTTGTGTCGAGCGATTTGCCTACTCCGTTGATCCCTGACATCTGATCCCTGGCCCCGGCCCCCAGCCCTCTACGGCTACAGCCAGCGCAGGACGCGCCCGATCAGGGGCACGCGGAGGGTGGCGAAGCGCTGTTTATCGGCAGCGTCGAGTCCACCCAGCAAGCGGAACCCGGCATAGAAGATGCCCACACCGAGCACGGCCAGCCCGCCGTTCACCCCCGCCCACCCCAGCAGCGCGGGCCAGTCCTGGCGCAGGGGCACGGCGGGCATCAGCAGCGCCAGGGGCAAGACCACCCCGCCCATGACCAGGCTTGCCAGCCCGACCCGGCCCAGGAACGCCGTGGGGAAGCGCAACCCCAGCCCGCGCTCGGCCATGATCAGCGCTGCCAATCGGGAGCTGAACCCGGCCACCGCCATCGCCGTCGCCACGCCGACCACGCCCCAGGTGGGCACCAGCAGGAACAGCAGCGGCACGATGATCAGCGTCGCCAGCCGGGCGGTGAGGACGGCGCGGTAACGCTCGAATACGAGCAAAACCAGCATGGCGGTGCTGATGATCGACTCGCCGAACAGGCCGAGGGTGAGGATGCCGACAGCCAGGGTGATCTCGCCCAGGTTGCCGGTGTTCACGTTGGCGTTGCCGCTGACCTGGAGAAAGGCCAGGATGAGGACGTTGCGGGCCAGCACGATGATCCCCACCCCGGCAGGCACCATCCCCAGGATGAGCAGCTTGCTCAGCAGCACATAGGAGGTGCGGAGCGCATCCAGCCGGTTCTCGGCGTGGAGCCGCGAGAAAAGCGGCGTTTGTACCCCGGTCATCGGGGTCGAGATGGCCGACAGCACCCGCTGGACGAGGTTGTAGGCCACGCCCAACCCGGCGATGGTCAGCGCCGAACGCGGGTTGGTGCCCAGGATGA
>JBBSEL010000151.1:0-7299 GCA_038239755.1 Chloroflexia bacterium
CGCGTTTATCTAGTTGATTATCTGCTCGACGAGCTTTGCGATGCCGACATGCCCGTCTTCCAAGAATGCATTTGCTTTCACAATAATATCAAGACTGGCATAGCCGATTACTTCATTTGTATTGGTGGCACCTGGATTCCAGTCGAGGTAAAGCTAAATATTGCTATGGAACGAGACCTTCCAACCCAGCTAAAGAAATACTCCGGTACTCAGCTATTCACTCCTACGAAAGGTCGCAGGCGAGATAAGCAAGTAGCAGGTTCCGGTGTAGCCGCTTGTTTGGTATTAGACCAGAAGGGTGTATACACCACAGTTGACGGTCAATTTTTCGATTGCAGTGCTGAAAACCCCCGATGGCATCGCCAAAAGCTTGATCATGAAAGTATAAGAGTTATTAGGACAGAATTAATCACCTGGATAAGCTCAGCTAACACTTAACAGTATCACGGCTATGTGTTAGCACACCTCGCCATACGATGACAGGCATCCAAACCTCGGCACCATACAGCTTCAACCGGCAGCCTCGACCCGTTCCGGCAGGGAGTGACCGGCACAGGCGCACGTCAATTGGGTCAATCAGGAAGGATCACCATGCAACGGCGTGTTTTGAGTCCCCCGCTTTTCATCGTCGGGCTGGCCGTCCTGGTGCTCTGCACCGGCACGCTCTTTTTCCAATGGACCCCGCTCGATCCCTGGCTGACCGTCGGCATGGTCGCGCTGGGCCTCATCCTCTGCATCGTCAGCTTCGCCATCCTGATGATCGGGCCGAAGTCGCCCACCGTCGGCAGGCAGGCGGTCCTCTACGGAGCCGCCCTCTTTCTCTACGGCTTCGCCAACATGATCCTGGGGATCGTTACCGTCTTCTTCGGGGTCACCGCCGGAGGCGACGGGTTGGGGATCGGGGCCGCTGTGGGAGGCCTGCTGATCTGCGTCCTCAGTGGCACCTTCATGGCTGCGGGCAGCGCCAGCTAGGGGCCGCCGCAACACCCACAGAACCCCGGAGGGGTGACAGACGCCAGCCCCCGGCGTCAGCCGTGCGGAAAGCGCATCTCAAAATTCAGCAACCCCGGAGGGGTGCGAGAAAACGAAGGATACCCTTGTGTTCTGTCGCCCCTCCGGGGCTTAGCTGTTGGGGCGGTTCGCACCCACGGTCCTACCGTGGGCTACCGTCTGCCGCCCCTCCGGGGCTAATGGGCGTGTTCCCCACGCGTGTCATCCTTTCAATAGCCGTTGACCGCCTAACCATACCCCGATCTACTTCTCGCCCTATGCTGCTGCGTGCCCCATGAAGATGTGGTGGAGGTACTGATAAGGCTAGGGTTGGGGAGAAGCGCGCAGGAGCCACTGGAGCACCAGCCCGGTGAGCAGCCCGAAGATCGCGGCGAAGACCAGCCACCCGGCGAACACAGTGTTCAACCCCACCACCACAAAGGTGGCGATCAGCAGGGCCAGGGTCAGGCCCAGGCTGGTCGCCCCCACCCACCACAAGGCCCGCGCCCGGTGCAGGTAGGAGGCCAGGACCAGCATTTGGGCCACGCCCAGCACCGCTCCGGCCAGGATCCCCACGACGATCTCGCCCCCCACCAGCAGCGCCGTCGCCGCCTGGACCGCACTCGTGTTCCCCGCGTCACTGGCGAAGGCGGCGACGAGCGCCGTCATCGCCAGCCCCACCGCCAGGATGGCCGCCCCGACCACCAGGCCGAGCAAGGTCGCCCCCACCCAGAGCGGCCAGGAGAACGGCGCGGGCAAGAAGCGATGCAACACCAACCCCTGGACTACCGCCACGATCACCGCGATCAAGATCGCGCCCAGGACATAGCTCCAATCGCCCGCGCCCATCGCCGCGAACCCGGCAAAGAACAGGCTGGCGACCAGCCCTCCGCCCAGATGCGCTCCCAGCCACCAGAGCCACAGGTTCCCGGCCAGGGGGGGTGCGACCACCTGCGGGGGTGCCAGTTGTTCGTTCATCTTGCCTCCTCACTACACACTCAGGACGATCGGCCTTTGCTGGTGTGCATTATAGCATAGCACAGGCACGCCGCGTGTTTCCCATCCCCAGGCGGACCCACGATCCACCCCGCGCCCCATGCCGCCGCTTGCCGCATCCGGTATAATGAAGATCAGCCCACGCGACTCGGCGTGGAGACTGTTGTGTGGAGGATCGAGAGTTATGCCACCCGCCCGAACCCGGATTGCCCCGTCGCCCACCGGCGACCCGCATGTGGGCACCGCCTATCAGTCCCTCTTTTGTTATGCCCTCGCCCATCAGAGCGGCGGCCAGTTTATCCTGCGCCTGGAAGACACCGACCAGGGCCGCTACAGCCCCGACTCGGACAAGCGCATCTTCGCCGCGATCCAGTGGTGCGGCCTCCAGTACGACGAAGGCCCCGACGTGGGCGGCCCCCACGCGCCCTACCGCCAGTCGGAGCGCCTGCCGATCTACCTGGAGCACGCCGAGCGGCTGATCGCCGAGGGGCAGGCCTACTATTGCTTCTGCACCCGCGAGCGCCTGGCCCAGATGCGCAAGGAGCAGGAGGCGCGCAAGGAGCCGACCCATTATGATCGCCACTGCCGCAACCTCCCTCCTGCCGACTCGCAGGCGCGGGTGGACGCGGGCGAGACCCATGTGGTGCGGCTCAAGGTGCCGTTGGACGGCGTGACTAGCTTCAACGACGTGGCCCGCGGCGAAATCAGCTTCGAGAACCGCGTGCTGGACGATGCGGTATTACTCAAGTCCGACGGCTTCCCGGTCTATCACCTCGCCGTGGTGGTGGACGATCACCTGATGGAGATCACCGAAGTCACGCGGGGCGAGGAGTGGATCTCGTCCACGCCGCTGCACATCTTGCTCTATCGCGCCTTCGGCTGGGAGCCACCGGTGTTCGCCCACACGCCCCTGCTGCTGAACAACGACCGGTCCAAGATCTCCAAGCGCAAAAGTCCGGAGAAGACCAGCCTGGAAGGGTTCAAGGTCAAGGGCTATCTGCCGGAGGCGTTGCTCAACTTCCTGGCTCTGCTCGGCTGGAGCCATCCGGAAGGGCAGGAGGTCTTCACCCTGGAGGAGTTCGTGCGCGAATTCAGCCTGGAGCGCATCCTCAAGGCCGGATCGATCTTCGACCTGACCAAGTTGCAGTGGCTCAACGGGGTCTATATCCGTGCCCTGTCGCTGGAGGACCTCGCCGCTCGGCTGGAGCCGTACACCCGCTACCCGCCGGACAAGGTGCTGGAGGTGCTGCCGCTGCTCCACGACCGGCTCAAGCTGCTCAGCGAGTTTGACGACCTGGCCGCCTTCTTCTTCGAGGAGCCGGTCTACGACCTGGCCCTCTTCCCGACCAAGCAGTTCACCCGGCCCGAACTGCGCGCCCATCTCCAGGCCCTGCGCGCCTGGCTGGCCGCGCAGCCCTGGCCGTGGGAGCACGACCCGTGGGAAGCGGGGCTGCGTGCCCAGGCCGAAACGCTGGGCTTCCGCAAAGCGGGCGACCTGTTCATGCTCCTGCGTATCGCCGTCACCGGGCGCAAAGAAACGCCCCCCCTCTTCGACACGATGCAGGCGTTGGGCGAACCCGCCACCTTCCGCCGCCTCGATGCCGCCCTGGCCGCGCTGAGCGCGGCGGACTGAGGACTGAGGACTGAGGACTGAGGACTGAGTAACGAACGCTGAGGGGCGAGACTTGGATCAGTCTCGCTCCTCAGTGCATCTCCCTGCCCCCTGACCCCATGTCCTCAGCACTCAGCACTCATCGCTCATTGCTCCCGTCATGCACATCACTCCAAAATAGCGTATACTAGGGACGCCTACCCCCTACGGCTAGCGGTGGCGACCAGGAGGCCGCCGGGCAGGGGACCGGGCAGGGAGCGGGATGGACGAAGCGGCGACCCCCCTGCGTGTCTTGCAGGTCGTCAATAATGTGCATGAAGGCGACGTATCGCGCTACGTTGTCGCGCTCAGCAACGCCCTGCGGCGCGAAGACATCAGTGTGGGCATCGCCGGGGGAGCAGCGGCCACGGCACCGGCCATGCTCGCCCCCGATGTGGCCGTCCATCCCCTCCCGCTCCACCGAGGCGATCATCCGGGCGTGGGCTGGACCCTGCTCAGCGCGTTCAACCTCTGGCGCTTGCGGCGGATCATGCGCGTGGGGCAGTACGACCTGATCCACACCTACCTCCCGGCCTCCGGGCTGTGGGCCTGGCAGGCGGCGCGGCTGGGCGGGATCCCGGTGGTCCATACCCCCGGCGCGGGCGGGGCACCCCTCACAGCCAACGAACGCCACCTGATCGAATATGGCGGCCTCAGCGCGTTGACCGGCGTGCGGCGCGTTCGCCACTACATCGCCCTCAGCGACTACACCCGCGAGGTGTTGAAGACCGCCCTCGGCACCGACGCGGCCCCCGTCACCCGCACCCTGATGGGGGTGGACCTGGAAGTCAACGACGAGCGCGCCCCCGACCGCGCCCTGCTCGACCGGCTGCGCCTGACCGGGCGGCTGGTCATCGCCCTGGTCGGCCCGCTCGACCCGGACCGGCGGCTCGAAATCGCCGTCGAACTGCTCACCCGCCTGCGCCGCAGCGTGCCCGACATCGCCCTGCTCGTCACCGACACCGGCCCGCAACGCGCCGCCCTGGAACGCCTGGTGCAAGATGCCGGGGAAGCCCGGCGGGTGGTGTTTGCCGATGGCGTGGCCCCCGTGCCCGCCTTGCTCGCCCTCGCCACTGTGGCCCTGCTCATCGACCCCGGCCCCAACCTCAACATCCCCATGCTGGAGAGCCTGGCCTGCGGGAAGCCGCTGCTGGTGGTGGCCGACACCCTCGAAGAGCAAACGTTAGCCAACCCGTTTGTGCAGCAAGGTCTCAACGGCTGGGTGTTGCCCGGTCAGGCCGCGATCATCGCCGCCACCCTGAGCGGTGTGCTACCCATCGGCGGCTTGCTGGGGCGGATGGGGGCCGTCTCCCGCCAGACCGCCGAGCGCGACTTCGATCTCCGCCGCCATGCCCGCCAGGTCGCCGGTGTCTACCGCACCGTTCTCCACCCGGCGGCAGATCGAGAACCATCCGCAGCGCACGCGCGTTAAGCCGCGGCGCTTGTCACCAGAATTGAAAGGAGAACCCACATATGTCCCGTCGTATAGTATGGTCTATCAGGATCACCGCCCTCGTCGTTCTCACCCTCCTCCCGTTCGTCGCCGGTGCCGCTGCGGCCCACCCGGCCCCCCTGCCCCGGCTGCAAACCACCGCCACCCTGAGCGGCCAGGTCCTCAGCGCCGACAATGCCCCGCTGGCCGGGGTCTATCTGGCGGCCTTCACGCAGTCGGGCGCCACAGCCAACCGCCAGCCCGTCGCCAACGTGCAAACGGATGCCAATGGCCGCTACAGCGTGTCCGTGCCCGCCGGGCCGATCTGGATGAACGTGTTGACCCAGGATCTGGGCGGCCAGTCCTTCTGGGGCTACGACCGGGAGCCGGTCAACGTGGCTGCAGGTGATACGCTGGTTGACCAGAATTTCATCATCGCCATCCGGGTGGTGTCCACCCCACCCACCGCCACCGTCGCCCCGCCGCCGCCCACCCCGCTGCCGCCCGCGCCCACGCCTACCGCCGTCATCGTTGAGCCGGTAGGAATGCCCGCCAGCGGCCAGCCCAGTCCCCTCCCCGCCCTGCTCCTGCTGAGCCTGGCCCTGCTGATCGGCACCGGCCTTGCCCTGCGCCGCTTGGCCTTGCGCTAGCCACCCGCTACACCGAAAACAAAGGGGGCGGGGCTGATGCCGCGCCCCTTCGCTATGGCCCCCGAAGTACAAAGGCGACCGCCGCGATCCCGCTGATACCCTAACTGATCCTGCGCTGCGCTCAGGCTGCCCGTCTCTAAACTCCTAGTGGCCGTCAGGTTCGTCCTTCGCCCATCCGACCCAGTCCAGAACCTCGTCGGGTACGCTGTGCTGTCCAAGAAAAAGACTCAGTTGGGCGGCATGTTCCTGGACGTGGCGCATGCTATACAACTGTAACTCCCAGAAGCTGATGGTTTGCCCCTCGCCCCAGGAGTACTCCACGGTCCGGCGCGCCTGCTCGTCCGTCAGCGCGAGCAGCGTGGTCTGGGCCTTCTGGCGCGTCGACAAGAGATAGGCGCGCAGTTGTTCCTTCGTGTAGGGTTGTTCGGGCAGCGCCCACCCCGCTTCGGTCTCCATCCAGGCAAAGGGGGCCGGGGGAGCAAAGTCCGCCTCCCGGCAGCCGGAGAGATACAAGTCCAACCAGAAGATCGTATGATAGGTGCGATACCAGAACTCCGCGAACTCGGGGGGCACGGAAGGGTCCGAGTGGCCGCTCCAAAGCTGCCCGCGCCATAGCGAGTCGGGACAGTTTACTAAGGCATTTTCGAGCATATCGATCGCGGCGCCCATTTGTCGCCAGAGTACGGTGTTCCACCAGGTCTCCATAGGGCCTCCTCCAACGATGGCACCTGCATCCGGTCGCAGGCCCACCCCTATCCAGATGAGTTATCGCGGGCAACGGGATCAGCAGCGGCGCATTCCGCCACCCCCACCCATCCCCTATTATAGGGGCCTGGCCCGTCAACTCGGAAGGGGATCGCGTTGCAACGGCATGGTCATGCAGCGCGGACCGCCCCGGCCCCGGCTGAGTTCCTGGCCGCGCAGGAGGATCATGTATTTTTGCCGCCAGTCGTCGATCTTGACCGAGCGCAGCACGTCTTCGCGCACGTTCAGGTCGGCATCGAGATAGTCTTCGGGGCGCAGGATGGTGTAGCCCGCCGCCGCCAGCGATTGCGCCGTCCGCTCGTTGCGCTCGTAGCAGAGGACCAGGCCGGGGCGCAGGGCGAAGGCGTTCGCTCCGTCGGTCCACTGCTCGCGCTCCTGATCGATCCGGCTGGCCTGCTCGTGTGGGCTGCCGCCGCAGTGGCGCACCTGGATTTTGCGGTCGGGGAACTCGTCCTGCAACACCCGCACCAGGTCTTCTTCCTCCTCCACATGCGGGTCTTGGGCGGTGCTACGCAGGTCGATGCGGACCACGCGCACGCGCTGCTCGCCACGCGGCAAGATCAGCGGCGGGTAGATCAAGCATTCATCCTGGCTGATCAGGGTAAAGATGGTGTCGAGATGGATCGTGGCGCGGGCGCGAGGCATGATCACCGCGTAGATCCGGCGGATCGGGTTGTCGGCGTGGCCGCACAGGCGGGCCACCAACGCATCCACCCCCTGCGTGGTCGTCCGCTCCCCCACGCCGACGAACAGGAGATCGTCGCGCGGCACCAGCACATCGCCCCCCTCGATCCGCGCCCGGTCGGGGGCCAGCC
>JBBSEL010000152.1:0-7299 GCA_038239755.1 Chloroflexia bacterium
CATTATCGGCGTGCTGGAAGTGCTGAACAAAATCAGCGGGGAGCCGTTCACCGAGGACGACGCCGAACTCTTGACTGCGCTGGCCGGGAGCGCAGCAGTTGCCATCGACAACGCCCGCCTGCTGAAAGAAATTACCCGCCGCGCCGACCAACTGGAACAATTGCTGGGCGAACTCCAACGCACCTACAGCGGAACCATGCACGCCCTGTCGGCCCTGCTCGACACCCGCGACGAGAACACCGCCGGGCACAGCCAGCGCGTCGTCCTCTTCACCCTGGCGATTGCGCGGGTACTGGGCATCACCGACCGGGAGCGGCTGCGCAACATCGAGTACGGCGCGCTGCTCCATGACGTGGGCAAGATCGGGGTGCCCGACGCGGTGCTACACAAGCCCGGCAACCTGACCCCCGACGAACGCGCCGAAATGTGCAAGCACCCCGAACTGGGCTATTCGATGCTCAAGGATATCGACTTCCTGCGCCCGGCCTGCCCCATCGTGCTCTATCACCACGAGCGCTGGGACGGCCACGGTTACCCACGGGGCCTCAACGGGTTGGGCATCCCCGAAGAAGCCCGCATCTTCGCCATCGCCGACGTGTTCGACGCGCTGACCTCCGACCGGGTCTACCACCGAGCGATGAGCTACACCGAGGCGCGGACGGTGATCACCGGCGACCGGGGCACCCACTTCGACCCGGTGGTGGTGGATGCCTTCTGCACGATCCCCGAAAGCGAGTGGCAACTAATGCGCGACCGGGTGAACAACCGGTCCCCCCCTCCGCCTATTTATGAGACCCCCAGCTTCGCCATGACCCGCGACGTCGCGTAAAACGCGAGAGGGGACGGCCTGCTAGGCCGTCCCCTCTTTTGATTCTGGCCCGGTGGCCCCCCCGCTTACTCCGCCGGAGCGATCTTGCGGATCGTGTCGCCGGGCCGGATCGTGCCGGGTTGCACCACCCGCGCATAGATGCCACGTCGCCGCGCTTGCCGCCCCTCCACCCCGTTCACAAACCGGATCGCGTCTGACCCGTAGCGCTCGGTGAACTTGGCGCAGCCGGTATGCGGCATCGCGGTGATTTCCAGCACGGCGGTGCCGAGGGCCAGCTGTTGGCCGGACGGCAGATTTTCCGCGCTCAGGTCCAGGTCCACGAACAGTTGGTCGCCCGCCAGGGGCCAGCGCGTCCGGTCCGGCTCGATCAGTTCGATGATCCGGCTGTTCATCAGCGTGATCTGCATCTCGGGATGGGGGCTGCCGTCTGCCGTGCGGCTGCTCGTGCGGACATGCCAGGTGTCACCGACCAAGCCTTCGGTCAGGTCGAGGTCGGCCTGGTCCAGCACCTGCCGTTCTCCCACCGCCGGGCGGCAGACGATCAGTTCCAGGGTGCCATGATCGGCGGGCGACTCTTCCAACGTCGCCAGCCCGGCCTCTAAATCGGTCAGAGATGCCTGTACAACATCCATGCTCAAACCTCCTGCTGTGTATACGCATCGCGCAACGCTTGCAACGCCGCCGGGATACCCTCTGGCGTGCCGAAGACGGCACTGCCCGCCACCAGCAGGGTCGCCCCCGCCGCCACGCAGCGCCCCGCCGTCGCCGGATGGACCCCGCCGTCTACTTCGATGGGAATATCTAGCCCCAAGGTGTCGATCCGGCGGCGCAATGTCTCGATCTTGGGCAACATGCTTTCGATGAACTCTTGCCCGCCGAAGCCGGGGTTGACCGTCATCAGCAAGACCATGTCCAGGTAGGGCAGGATCTCGTCCAGCATCACCAGCGGGGTGGCCGGGTTGAGCACCACCCCTGCCCCTTTGCCCAGGCCCTTGATCTGCTGCACCACCCGGTGGAGGTGGACCACCGCTTCCTGGTGGACCAGGATCACATCGGCCCCCGCCTTCGCCATCGCCGGGATGTGCTGTTCGGGGGCGACGATCATCAAGTGCGCTTCGATCAGCGCGTCGGTGTTGCGCCGCACCGCGTCGATTGCCAACCCGCCCATGGTGATGTTGGGCACGAACACCCCATCCATCACGTCGACCTGGAACCGCCGCGCCCCCGCCGCAGTCGCTTCGCGCACCTGTTCCCCCAGCCGGGCAAAGTCTGCCGACAAGATCGAGGGGACGATCTCTACGCTACGAGGGGGGGGTTGGTAGTCGGCGGTGTGCGGGGCACCCATCACGTTCCCGTTTCCGGCACGCCTTCGCCCGCCGCCGCCTGATCGATGATCCAGGTCAGCGTGCCGTCGGCGGGGCGCACTCGTTGGGCGGGTAGGAGATCGCCCTCGGTGGCATCGACCCCGGCCAGGATGCGGGTGACGATCTCGGTCTTACCCTTGCCCGTCGCCAGGAAGACGACATGGCGGGCCGCGTTCAGCACTGGCAGCGTCAGCGTCACCCGGTCAATGGGCGGCGGCAGGCGACCCGGCGGCGAGGTGACCACCAGGGCATCGCGTTCGTCCAGCGCGGGTTTGCCGGGAAAAAGCGAGGCGGTGTGCCCGTCGTCGCCCACGCCCAGCAGCAGCAGGTCAAAGTGCGGCAGCGCCCGGCCCTCTAGCCCGAAGAAAGTCACCAACTCCTGGGCATAGTCGGCGGCGGCGCTGGCACAGTCTTCGCGGTCGGTCGCCACCCGGTGGATATTCGTTTCCGGCAGCGGTACATGGGCCAGCAACGCGTCGTAGGCGAGTTTGTAGTTGCTGTCGGCATGGTCGGGCGGCACGCAGCGCTCGTCACCCCAGAACACATGGACAAGATCCCACGGCACCTGCGAGCGATACGGCTCCTGGGCCAGCAGGTCGTAGAGGCCCTTGGGGGTCGATCCGCCCGACAGGGCCACGGTGAAGGCGCGATAGTGGGCTTGTGCCTCGCTGGTGAGCCGCAGGAACAGATCCGCGGCGCGGCGGCTGACTTCCGCCGCATCGCGGCTGACCACCAGTTGTAATTCGTCCGCGCTCATGCGACAATACTCCAGTTTTGGGCGGGCACGCTCCCGCGAGCAAACAACGCCGCCATATGCAGCGCCTGCTCATAGACCACGTCATGGTCGAACATTTCGAGTTCCTGGTTCAGCAGTTCGGCCTCGTCGGGTTCGATATAAATGATCGTCCGCACCGTCGGATCGACCCCGCCCAGGCTCACGCTGGTGGTGGCGCACTGCGCCGCCGCGTTGCGGGTGATGCGGAACAGTGCCTGGCCGGGCCGGGTGACGATCAGGCGGGCCTCGCTGATCCCGCCCGACGGGGCATGGTCGCCCGTCGCTTCGACCGGCTTGATCCGGATGCTGACCCCCAGACTCTCGCGGCGCAGGTGGAGGTCGAAGCTGGTGTTGTCGTTGCCCTGCACCGCCCCCTCAAACTTCCACCCGAGGCGGCTCGCCATCCACCCGGCGTAGAGCAGCGCCTGCACCGGGTTGGGCTGCGCGCCGGGCGCGACCGCATAGTCGATCTCCACGCCGCTGATGCCGTGCATATAGCGACGGTAGGCGGGCAGATCGAAGAACTGGGCGGTCGCTTCGCGCCAGGTGGTCAAGCGGGTCCAGTTGAAGTCGCTCATCGCCCGGCGCAGGAGGAGCGAGCGGTTCGCTTCGCCCCCGCCTGCCATCTTGATCAGGCTGCCGACCGGGTCTTTGAACACCGCCGAGTCCACGATCAGTCGGTCGACGTTGTCGGCCAGGTGGGCCAGAACCGGGTCCTCGAACGGCTGGCTGGCCGTCCACCAGAGGAAGACCGGGGTGTCGGAAATCAACAGTTGCAGCGCCAGGGCGTGCATGGTGTTGACCGCGCTCCCCGCCGCCGCAATCGAAATCTGTTCCGAGCAGATCTGCTTGCCGCTTTCGTTCGTCTGGTGGCAGTGGGCCGACACCCAGGCGTTGATACTGCTGGGGGCATCCGAGTCGCCGGTGCAGATCAGCAGGATCGAGCGGCAGGGGTGCCGCCCGGTGATCCGGCTGATCTCCTCGTTCAGCACGTCGGCGCGATCCTCTCCCTCCACATAGGTGAGCAGGTTCAGCACGCGCACCAGCGTGACCGCCACCCGCGCCTCTTCTGCCGGGGCGTTGGCGGTGGCTTGCCACAGCGTGACCAGCTCTTTATCGATCTCGCCCACGCCGACCGGGATTTTCTCTCCGGCCAACAGGTCTTCCACAGAAATATTCGTGTCCATAGAGGTCGCTTTCATGTGCTAGACGCCCGCCGAGCAACGCTGGTCGGCAGGCACGCGACAGATGACCGGGTGGTCGCCGCGCCTAGAGCCGTCGCCAGGTGCGCCCATCGCGGGCGATCAGTTGATCACCTTCGACCGGCCCCCAGGTGCCCGCTTCGTATTGCGGCAGTTGCAGGCGGGCTTCGTCTTCCCAGCCCTCCAAAATCGAGTTGACCAACTCCCACGCTTCTTCCACCTCGTCACGGCGGGTAAAGAGCGTCGAGTCACCCAGCATCGCGTCGAGCAGGAGCCGTTCGTAGGCATCGGCGGGTTCGACCCCGAACGAGGTGCCATAACGGAAGTCCATGTTCACCGACCGGGCGCGCATCAGCGGGCCGGGGATCTTGGAGGCGACGCGGATCGTGGTGCCCTCGTCGGGCTGGATGTGCATCACCAGTGAGTTTGGCTCGATGCCACTGGTGCGGCGGAACAACAGGTGCGGCACCTTCTTGAACTCCAGCGCGATCTCGGTCGTCCGCTTGGGCAGGTGCTTGCCGGTACGCAGGTAGAACGGCACCCCGGCCCAGCGCCAGTTGTCCACATGGAGCTTCATCGCCACGTAGGTTTCGGTCAGCGAGTCGCGCCCGATGCCTTCTTCCTGAAGATAGCCCGGCACCGTCTTGCCTTCCATCAGCCCCGGCCCATACTGCGCCCGGACCACATGGCTGGGCACCTGATCGACCGAGAACGGCGGGATAGCGCGCAGCACCTTGGTCTTTTCGTCGCGCACCGCGTCGGCGTCGAACGCCACCGGCGGCTCCATCGCCACCAGGGCCAGCAGTTGCATCATGTGGTTCTGGATCATGTCGCGGATCGCACCCGATTGGTCATAGTAGCCCGCCCGGCCTTCCAGGCCCAGGCTCTCGGCCACCGTGATCTGTACGTTGTCCACGTATTGCCGGTTCCAGATCGGCTCAAAGATGATGTTGGCGAAGCGGAAGACCAGGATATTCTGGACGGTTTCCTTGCCCAGATAGTGGTCGATGCGGTAGATCTGGCGCTCACTGAAGACCGCGTGTAGCTGGCGGTTCAGTTCGCGGGCAGAGCGCAGGTCGTGGCCGAACGGCTTCTCGACAACGATGCGGTTCCAGCCGCCGGTGCTGTCGGGGGCGCGGGTGGACTCGCGGTTGCCCAGGCCGACCAGGCCCAGGTTTTGCGCGATGATCGGGTAGAATTCGGGGGCAGTCGCCAGGTAGAACAGGGCGTTGCCGCCGGTCCCCCGCGCCTTCTCCAGTTCGTTCATCCGCACCCGCAGCTTGCGGAACGCTTCCTGATCGTGGAACTCGGCTTGCGAGTAGAAAATGCCCTGGGCAAACGTGTTCCAGACCTGCGGCAGCACCGGGCGCGACCGGGAATACTTGTTCACCGCTTCGAGCAACTGGGCGCGGAACTCCTCGTCGGTCATGGGTCGCCGGGCCACGCCGATCATCGAGAAGCCGGTGGGCAATAACCCCTGGATCGCCAGATTATAGAGCGCAGGCACCAGCTTGCGCATCGTCAGGTCGCCAGTCGCGCCAAAGATGACCATGACGCACGGTTCCGGCGTGAGTTGCAGGCGCAACCCCTCGCGCAAGGGGTTGGGCATGACAGGGGCGCGGGGAGTGGCCGGGGCTGCCGGGGCGGCCCCACCGGCAGCTCCCCGTTCGGTGATGGTGATCCCCCCGCCGGCTGACCGATTAGCGGTCATGGTCATCCACCTTTCTGATCGGGGCTGAAGCTAACACCGCTGCTTTCGCCACTCTCCAGCTTCACAGCATGGCCGCCAAACTGATTGCGGAGCGCGGCGATCACCTTGGCGCTGTAGGACTCGTCCTGCCGCGAATTAAAGCGGGCCAACAGGGAGAGGGTGATCACCGGGGCGGGCACGCTCTCGTTGATCGCTTCCTGCACCGTCCAGCGACCCTCGCCGGAGTCCTCCACGTAGCCACGGATGCCTTCCAGCGCGTCGCCGTCGGCAAAGGCGCGCTCGGCCAGTTCCAGCAGCCAGGAGCGGACCACGCTGCCGTGGTTCCAGGTCACCGACAGCTTGTGCAGGTCCACATTATACTGCGACTTCTTGATGATCTCAAAACCTTCGCCATAGGCCTGGAGCATCCCGTATTCGATGCCGTTGTGGACCATCTTGGTGAAGTGGCCCGCGCCCGACGGCCCGGCGTAAATATAGCCATCTTCAGGAGCGAGGGTCTTGATCAGCGGCTCGACATAGTGAAATGCCTCTTCGTCGCCCCCGATCATCATGCAGTAGCCGACCGTCAAGCCCCAGATCCCGCCGCTGGTGCCGATATCCAGAAGGTCGATGCCCTTTTCTTTGAGCATATTATAGCGGCGGATCGTGTCGCGGAAGTTGGTGTTGCCGCCGTCAATGAGGATGTCGCCCTTGTCGAGTTGCGGCAATAGCTCCGTGATCAGGTCATCAACCGGCGCACCGGCGGGCACCATCAGCCAGATCACCCGGCGCGGTTGCAGGCCCTTGACCATGTCTGCCACGGTGTAGGCCGCAACGGCCCCTTCGCCCGCAACTTCGTCAATCTTGGGCCGCGAACGGTTCCAGGCCACCACCCGGTGATTGCCTCGGACTAACCGCCGCACCATGTTCTCGCCCATGCGTCCCAATCCCATGAAACCGATATCCATGCGTTCGCTCCTCCTTTGTCGGTGCCAAATATGAATGGTCGTGAGTCAAGGTAAGAAACGCGGGGCCGTGGCCGAACAGACCGCAACCCGTTCTTACGTCCTCAAGAGGATATGGTGTCACCTTACAGCCGATGAATGTGGTCGCTCATCTGCGAGATCACCCGGTACAAAATTCTAGGACATGATCAGATCGCGCAGTTCTTCCAACCCGGCCTCTGGCTCGGCCAGGTGGAGGCGCACCACGCGCCGATCGTTGCTCCGCAACGCCTCCAGGTCGCCCAACGCCTGGGCGCGGAGCAGGGTGGCGAAGCTGTACTCCCCGCCGGGGATCTTGGCGTCGTTCGCCTCGTCGGCGGTGATCTGGATGAACACCCCGGTGCCGGGACCGCCCTTGTGAAACTGGCCGGTGGAGTGGAGGAAGCGCGGGCCGTAGCCCAGCGTCGTCGCCACATGCAACTCGTCGCGCAGGCG
>JBBSEL010000153.1:0-7280 GCA_038239755.1 Chloroflexia bacterium
AGCTCGGCGACATAGCCCGGGCCGTGCCCGCTGGCCGCCGCCAGCGCAGCGGTCTCCTGGGCCTCCCCTGTGTTCATCCCGGTTGCTTTCACAATCAAGGCAGCATCCGCCGTGATTTGGGTAATTTCTTCAAAAGCCCTATCACCACCACCCTCCCCTCCTGCCCAGGAGGGGGCTGGGGGTGGTTGTTCTTGTTCTTGTGGATCTCTCTCCGGTTGATCTAACTCTACGAACGTTTTGTGCGTTGTAGAACGCTCAAAGTTTACGTTCTGGAGCGCACGTTTTTTTCGTTCTGGACGGGCTTCGCTGCTCCCCGCGCGTAACTCACTGCGGTGAACGCGGTAGGCATTGGTGTGCCCCTGGCCGCGCCGGGTCGGCTCGACCAGGCCCGCCGCCGTCAGGCGCGCCAATGCGCGGCGGACGGTTGGTTCGGAGACTCCGACCTCGGCAGCGAGCCGGGCCTGGCCGGGGTACGCCAGGCCGTGGTGGTCGCGGTAACTGAGCAGCACGTCGTAGGTGGTTTTGGCGACGGGAGGCAAGGTCCGGCAGCGCACGACGCTGACGGGCGCTTGCACAAAGAACTCGGGTTGCGCGGGCGGCGTATAGCCAGAGGCGCACGATGATGACGGCATCGCAAGGCTCCTTTTGGGGTATGCAGAGCCTTCCTCCCCCTATTGACAGCCGACACTTAATCTGCTATCATGGACCTCAGCAGACAAAGCGCCGCCCTCCACAAGGGGTGGCTCCATTTTTCGAGAGACCCGCGTTAGAGCTTGCCGGCACGACGCGGGTTTCGTGTGTTCAGGCCCTGGATCAACCAGGACCTTTTGTTGTCTGGGGTCAGGCGCAGCGGAGCGTCCGGTGCGGCCTGCGCCAGTGAGTCAGACTCTAGCACAAACACAGCGCTTGCGCTAGATCTCAGGGGAATTCGACTCGATCAAGTTTTGTTGCGCGGCGCTTGGGGCGATCATACCACGGTTTTCGGCGTAATGGAAGTCCTTCGACTATCCCAAAACTATCCCCATTTTTATACACGGGCTTCTGCCACCGCTACAAAACTTGACAAAACTTGACAAAGTACTACCCACTGCTACACAGCCGCCTACGTCAGCTGATGGATCACCTCTCCGACTGTGCTGAGGAACGCTCCCCCAATCATGATGCCGCCGACGCTGAAGGTCGTCAGCCCGCCAATCGTGTCCATCAGGCCCTGCCCCTGTTGCAGGCGGTAGACGATCCACGGGCGGGCCTCCATGACCATCATGGTGGCGAGGGTGAAGGCGATGGTGACGACCATCATCGGGACTGGCGCGCTGGCCCACAGGAAGCTCTCCAGCGCGACCAGGGCGATCCAGCCCCAGATCGCCCGCTGGGCTGCCCGCGCCGGGGCCGAGTCGACCGGGTAGAGCAGCAAGCTCTGGCGGCAGGCCGTCACCCCTAAGGCCCACCGGTGCGCGAGGTGCTGCCGCCAGTGCGGGAACAGGGGTGGGACCGGGGCAGCGGGCAGCGGGGCAGCGGGGACCGGGGCGGGCGGAACCACGGCAGCGGGCAGCGGGGCGGCCTGTGGGGTGCGGTGCGTAGCGCGACGCAAAGGGCGGGGCCGCGGCGGGAGCGAGCGCACCGCGGACCAGCGCGGCGCGAGGGCGGGCGGCCCCGCGTCCACCGGCGGGGCGGGCAGCGCACTCACCGGGCGGGGACCGATGCCTGCCGACCAGGCACGGTAGGCGGGGAGTTCCTCGACGGGGAGGTGTGCATGGCGCAGCAACAGCTGTCCGATATCCGCAGACAGGCCGCGATGGCCTTGCTCCAGGTGGCTGACGAGGCTGGTCGAGCAGCGCAGGATCTCGGCCAGCTGCTTCTGGTTCAGCCCGTGCTGCTGGCGGTAGGCCTTGAGCCAGCCACCGAAGGGGAAGTCTGCCGGAGCAGGTGCGGGGGTCATAGGCATTCTCTCCTCTCTTGCTCGATCACGATGGGGGCCGCTTAGGTGGGCGGCTGGTTCAGTTCGTCGTACCAGGTGGACAGCCAGGTCAGCGCCTCCTCGTAGCGCGCGCTGGGCAGGTTGTGGTAGGAGGTGACCCGGAAGCGCCGGTACAGTTCGCCCCAGACCCGCCCAAAGCCATTGGCATCCCCCGCCGCCGTCAGCAGCATCGCCACGGCTTTCACCGCGCCCGCAATCTCGGCGGCCTGCGCCTCGCTGATCGTCGCCCCGCCGCTGATGTGTAGCTCCAGCGCGGCCAGGCGTTCGTCGGTGCGGGTCTGATGGGCCTTGGTCTGCTGCACGAACGGGCGCAGGTAGTCGGCCATCGTCAGATGGCGCTCCTCCAGGTCGAGGTGTTGGCGCGCCAGGGAGGCGACCGCCTCGGCGAGCAGCAGCGCCTGCTGCGCGGGGTTGAGGTCCACCGGTGGGTCCGGAGGGGTAGGTTGGATGTCACCCTTGAAGGCGTTCCAGAGCACATCGTAGCATTCCCGCTGGTAGCGCCGGATCTTCTCGCGCAACTCCGGCTTCACCCGGCTGGCGTTCAGTCCAAAAAGGAAGCCGGGTAGCAGCTTGAGCGGGAGGGCACTCATGGGGCGGTCGCCCCGATCCGTTGTTGTAACAACAACGGATCGCAAGGCTTCGGCTAGGACGGTGTCCCGCTTGAGGCGCTGATACTGGCTGGCCCAGTCCAGTCCTAACCCTTCCACGACGGGGCGCAGTGGCACCAGGATCGTGCCGTCGGCGAGCTGGCCGGCGGGGATGTGGTCGCCGTAGAAATCGACCGTCTGGGTGCGCACCGGCACCAGGGCGTGCGGTTCGTTGGGATCGTCCGTCATGCTGAGTCCTTCTCCTGGCGCGGCGTGACATCCGCCTTCAATCGGGTTAGTTCGGTTTCTAACACCCGGATGCGCGCCTCGACCGTTTGACCCTCAGCGGCCCGGCGAATCAATTCGCTCAGGTACTCGCCTTGCTTGCGTGGCCCCCCGGCCAAGCGGAGCAGCAGCTCCGCCGCGTCTTCATCGAAGTAGATTTTACGTCCAACTTTCTTCATGGCCTTATCTTAGCAGAGCGGCTGTTTACTGTCAAGTACTGACGGTTGAACCTTGACAAGTGTGAGTTAGCCGTGCTAGAATGCAGAGGTAGCCCGGGTATCCTGTTGCATGAGGAGAGGACATGACCCAGACCATTGCCATCGTCAACCAGAAGGGCGGCGTGGCGAAGACCACCACCGCCGTCGCCCTGGCTGCCGCCCTGGCTGACATCGGACGCCGGGTCTTGCTGGTGGACAGCGACCCGCAGGCCAGCGCGACGCTGGCTCTAGGCTTCGATGTGAGCCAACCGTATGAGAGTCTCTATACGGCCATGCACGCGGCCCTGGAAAATCGGGCACCTGCCCTGGCGGTGATCCCGGGGCCAGGGTTCGACCTGGTGCCGAGCCACATCGATCTCGCTAGCGTGGAGATGGAACTGACCGTCACCCTGGCCCGGCGGGAAGCCGTCTTGCGGCGCGTGCTCGAACCGGTCGCGGGGCGCTATGACTTTGTTCTCATCGACTGCCCCCCGACCCTGGCCTGGCTGACGATCAACGCGTTGGTTGCGGCCACCGGGGTGCTGGTGCCAGTCATGCCCGACTACCTGAGCGTGGCCGGGTTAGCCCGGTTGTGGGAGACGCTGGGGTGGGTGCGGACCGAATACAACCCGGCCCTCCAGGTGCTGGGGATGCTCCCCACGCGGCGCGACCGGCGCATCCGCCACCAGGCCGAAATGCTCACCTTCCTCACCGACTTTGCGGCGGCGCAAGGGGTGCGGCTCTTTCCGGTAATCCCGACCAGCGCCAAGGCGGGCGAGGCCGCGGGGGCCGGGGTGCCCCTGCCCCGCTTCCTGGAGAGTGATGAAGCGGGCAAAGCGTACCGCGCGCTCGCGGCGCAACTCGTCGCCCAGGAGGAGGTTGTCCATGCCGGGACCTAACCAGCGTAATCCCCTCGCCGCCTTCATGACCCCGGCGGCCCCCGGCCAAGCCCTCGCTGGGGCGCGCCTGCTGCCGCTCGATCGCATCGATCCGAATCCGGCCCAGAGCCGCCAGGTCTTTGACGAAGTGGCCCTGGAGGAGCTGGCGGCCAGCATCCAGGCGCACCATCGCCCGGACCAGCACGGGGTCTTGCAGGCGATTGTTGTGCGCCCGGTGGGCGACCGCTATCAGATCGTTATCGGGGAGCGCCGGACCCGCGCCGCGCGAATGGTCGGGTTGGCCGACATTCCGGCCCACATTCGCGAGCTGAACGACGAAGAGGCAGCGTTCGCCACGGCGACCGAGAACCTCCAGCGCGCAGATCTGGACCTCGAAGATGAAGCGCGGTGGTTTGCCTACCTCCAGAAGCTGACCGGCCTCTCCAATCGCGCGCTGGCGGAACGGCTGGGCAAGAACCGGATGTATATCAACCGGCGGTTGCGGCTGCTGCGCGAACACCCCGATTGGTTTGCGCTGATCCGTAGCGGGCAGATGACCCAACGCGAGGCACTGGATACCCTGGCCCAGGAGGGCAGTCCGGGTGCAGTGGCACACGGTGTGCCAGTTGTGACCGAGGATAGTAGGGCGGATGAAGTGGCACACGGTGTGCCAGTTGCGACCGACGATAGTAGCGAGGGGGTGGTTCAGCCTGATCCACCCGAGCCGCACCTGGTGGAGCGCGCCACGCTGGACCACCGCACCGGTACAGTACACGGCGGCGATCTCCAGCGCACGCCCTGGCGCGAGCGTCCGCTCTCCTCGTTCATGGATTGGGTGGCGCGGGTCGACGTGACGACTGTGCCCGCGGCGGAGCGCCTCACGGCGCGGCAGCAGATCAGTGCGGCGCGCGAGTGGCTAGGCCGCTTGGAATTGCAGTTGGAAGAGTTGGGGGGCACCGAGCTGGGATGATGCGGCTCTCAGCCGACGCTCCCCCTGATCAAGAGCCGCAGGCAATCTGCCTGCGGCTCTTGCTTTGATTACCTGCGCATCTGGGCCTACCGTCGGACCGGGGTCTGGCAGTTCGGAAAGAAGGCGGACGCGGCGATCTTACTCATCTGCCCACGGGTAGCATTGTTGCCGGGGCGGAAGTAGGGCCGGTTGCCGGGGGCGAGGCACGGCTCGCCGCTGCTGCCGCAGGGGTAGCCGCTGACGATGCCGCGGACCGCGACGCGCTCCACGTAGCCGTAGAAGGGGCTGCCGGGGGCCACATCCGCGAAGGTCTGGCCAGTCGGCGTTTCGGTCCAGCCCGCCGCGCCCGAGGTGATCTTACTGAGTTGGCCGCGCGTCACGGGGTTATTGGGGCGGAAGTAGGGGCGGTTGCCGGGGCTGACGCACGGCTCGAACGGGCCACCGCAGGGGTAGCCGCCGATGATTCCGCGCCCGCTCAGGTGCTCGACCCACAGCCAGAACGTGCCGCTGTTCGGCACATCCGCGAAGGTTTGCTGCGGGGACGGCACCGGATCACTGAAGCCCGCTGCCCCGCTGACGATCTTGGCCGTCTGCCCCCGTGTCACATTATTGCCCGGCCGGAGGACGAGGCCGCTGGGCCTTCCGGCTTTGGCGGCGGGGGGCGATATGGTACAGGCGGCCCCGCCCAGGTTGGATTGGTTGGTGTTTGTCCTGGGCCGAGGAGCGGTCTGTTACGCCCGGCTCCTGCGGCGGGCCGCCGGGGGGCCGGGGACGCGGTACGGGGCGAAAGCCCCCAACGACGCACCTGCTTTGGCGTATCCCCACTTTTTTCGTATACTGCGACCAAACGACCCGAGAGGAGCGATTCGCAGGGCGGAGAATGTGTTGGACCAGCGGATGAGCCCGGACGACCCGGGGGTGGGCCAGTATGCGCCCATCCACGGCCTCAACCTGTACTATGAGACCTTTGGCAGCGGGCCGCCGCTGGTGCTGCTACACGGCGGGTTCGGGGTGATCGGGCAGATGTTCGGGCACCTGATCCCGTTGCTGGCGGCGCAGCGGCAAGTGATCGCGGTGGAGTTGCAGGGGCACGGGCATACGGGGGATATGGATCGCCCGCTGCGGTATGAAGCGCTGGCCGACGACATCGCTGCGCTGCTCACGTATCTGGGGCTGGACCAGGCGGACGTGTGCGGGTATTCGCTGGGCGGGGGGGTGGCGCTGCAAACGGCCATCCGCCACCCCGAGGTGGTGGGCAAGCTGGTGCTCATCTCGGCCCCGGCCCGGCGGCAGGGCTGGTATCCTGAGACGCTGGCGGGCATGGCGGCGGTCAATGGGGTGGTGGCGGCGACCTGGGTGGGCAGCCCGCTGCACGAAGCGTATGCCGCCGTGGCACCGCACGTGGCCGACTGGCCCACGCTGGCGGACAAGCTGAACGAGCTGCTCGGTCAGGAATATGACTGGTCGGCCCAGGTGGGCGCGCTGCCGATGCCGGTGCTGCTGGTGGTCGGGGATGCCGACGCGGTGCGGACGGCCCACGCGGTGGAGATGTTCGGCCTGCTGGGCGGCGGGCAGCAGCCGGCGGGGCTGGGTGTGCCGCTGCCGCCGGGGCGGCTGGCCATCCTGCCGGGCACCACGCATTATGACATCATCTTCCACACCGACCTGCTGGTGCCGATCCTGACGACCTTCCTCGCGGCCCCGCCGGATGCAGGCCCGCGGGAACCGCCGGTCTAAGCCCGCACCGCCCGCGACGCAAGACCGACAGAAGAGGGACCCGACCCCACATAGGTCGGGTCGACCACGCGGGAGCAGGCCGACGGGGCCCATTCCACGGGGATTCGCGCGAATGGGGGGGGCGATCGCCCGGCGGAAGGAACAGCCGGGCGCGAACATGGCCCGGCAACGGGACGATGCCGACGAGTGGGGCGTTCCTGCGCCCTCCAAAAACCAATGGCGCTATAAATCAGTCGATCTCGCTGACAACCGGTTGCATGGCGCAATCAGAACCGCGCGGATGCGCCGGGTAAGGAAAGGAAATGGGTATGGCAAAGCTCGTGTTCGGAATGAACCAGTCCCTGGACGGCTATGTCGATCATACCGCGTTTGCGCCCAGCCCCACGCTCTTCCGCCACTTCATCGAGCAGGCGCAGGGGCAGGCGGGCAGTGTGTACGGTCGCCACATGTATGAGGTCATGCGGTACTGGGACGATGATCAGCCGGACTGGGAGGCCGCGGAACACGCCTTCGCGGCGGCGTGGCGGACCCAGCCAAAATGGGTCGTCTCGCGCTCGTTGCCGGCGGTCGGTCCCAACGCCCAGCTGGTGGCGGAGGATCTGGCGGGCGCAATCCGCGCGCTGAAGGCCGAGCGCGACGGGGAGATCG
>JBBSEL010000154.1:0-7271 GCA_038239755.1 Chloroflexia bacterium
CAACCCGCAACAAGTTGTTGAGCGAGGGCACGTTCCAGATGGCGCTGACCAGCCACATCGGCGTGGGCGGCGACCCCGATTACCTGCGGCGCTGGTACGCGGGCGAAGAAACCAACGCCTTCGCCCAGGGGTCGATCTTCCACAACGACGCCTACGCCGCGCTGGGCGTGCAAGAAGCCGCCGCCCTGGACCCGGCGAAGCGCCGCGATCTCGTTTTCCAGATGCAGGCGATCCTGGCCGACGAACTGCCGACGATTGTCCTCTATCATCGCCGCTTCTACTGGGTCTATGACCCCGCCATATTCACCCCCATCGAGACTGCCGGGGGGCTGATGAACGGGATCCCCTTCCCCGACAACAAGCTCACCCTGCTCGGCCAGTAACCGGCACGATGGCGCATCCAGCTCTCCGCCTCCTGCTCCGCTACCTGCTGGTGACGGGCTGCATCGTGCTGCTCAACTTCTTCATCCCGCGCCTCCTACCCGGCGACCCGCTGAACGCCGGAGGGGCGGAGGGCCTCGACAGCGCGCAGCCCCTCCCGGCGGCGGTGCGCACCCAGTTGCGCGCCTATTATCATCTCGACGCGCCGCTGCCCGCCCAGTTTACCGCCTATCTGGGCGACCTGGCGCGGGGTGACCTGGGCTGGTCCATCGCCCAGAACGCCCCCGTCGCCACGCTCCTCTGGAACCGGCTGCCCTGGACGCTGGGGCTGCTGGGGCTGGCGCTGCTCCTCTCCGCCATTGTCGGCACGGGCCTGGGAATGCTGGCGGGCTGGCGACCGGGCGGGCGGCGCGACCGGCTGCTGGTCGCCGGGGCGGCGGCGCTGGCGGCCCTGCCCGAATTCTTGATCGCCATCGGCCTGCTGCTCGTCTTTGCCATCACCCTGCGCTGGTTCCCGCTGCTGGGCGGGCGCACGCTCTTTGCCAGCTACGGAGCGGGCCTGCCGGGCACCTGGCGGGCCGTCGTGGACGTGGCCTGGCACCTGACCCTCCCGGCGGGGGCGCTGGTGCTGGCGGGCACGGCGGGCTTCCTGCTGATCGCCCGCGACGTGACGGCGGGGATCGGGCGCGAACCGTGGCTGACGACGGCGCGAGCCAAGGGGCTGGGCGAGCGGGCGGTGGCCTGGGGGCACGCGCTGCCCAACCTCGCCCTGCCGCTGCTGACCTATTTCGGGCTGCGGCTGGGGGCGGTGCTGGGCGGGGCGCTGGTGGTGGAGCGGGTGTTCAATGTGCCCGGCCTGGGCCTGCTCGCCTACCAGGCCATCGGGGCGCGCGATTACCCGGTCCTCCAGGCGTTGTTCCTGCTCGCCAGCCTGGGCGTGCTGGGGGCGAACTTCGGGGTCGAATTGCTCTACCTCCGCCTCGCCCGGCGGCAGCCAATCGTGCATGAATAGGCGGCGCTGGGCGGGGGTGGTCGTCGTGGTCGCCGGGCTGATCCTGCTGGGTGCCCCGCTGCTGGCCCCGTATGACCCGCTGGGGCTGAGCGGCCCGCCCCTGGCCGCGCCCACCGCCGCCCATCTGCTGGGGACCAACGACCTGGGGCAAGACCTGCTCAGCCAACTGCTCTACGGCCTCCGCACATCGCTGCTGGTGGCCGGGAGCGTGACCCTGATCTCGACCGTCCTGAGCTGGACCGTCGGGCTGGCGGCGGGAGTCTCGCGTCGAGCCGAAAGCGTGCTGATGCCGCCCGTCGAGATCCTGCTGGCCCTGCCCGGCCTCCCGCTCTACCTGCTGGTGATCACCCTGGTCGGGCCGAGCCTGCCCCATCTGGTGGGGGCGCTGGCGCTGCTCTCCTGGCCCGCCTTTGCCCGCATCGTGCGCAGCCTGGTCCTCGCCGTGCGGGCCGCGCCCTATGTGACCGCCGCCCGCGCCCTCGGTGCGACCCGGCTCCACATCGCCCGCCACCACCTGCTCCCGGCGACGCTGGATATCCTGCCGACCAAGCTGATCCTCACCGTGCGCTTCGCTGTCTTTACCGAGGCGACCCTCGCCTTCCTGGGGCTGGGCGACCCCAGCACGATCAGTTGCGGCACGATGCTGAGCCAGGCGTTCAACGATCCGCTGCTGTTCAGCCGCCCGGTCTGGCCCTGGCTGGTCCTCCCCCCTGCCGGGGTGATTGTCGGCCTGGTTCTTGCCACCGTCTGGCTAGGTCGGACCCTGGGTGCGGGCGCGAGGCCGGAGAGTGCCGGGCCGGAAGCACCCCGGATCAGGGCGAAAAGCTGGGATATGTAGATAGCGTGGGGTTTGTGCTGGCGGAGGCTTGTGTGATATAATGCCGCGCATGGCGATCTCTTGCAACAGGGGCCGGGATCGCCGGAACAGTGGATGAGGAGCCGGGAGTGACCGACAAACCGACCGAATCGAGCGCCTTGGTGCCGGTGTGCACCCAAACTGTGGACTTCTACGGCGACACCCTCCCGGCGGCGCAACTGGCCGACGAGACGATCCTGGTGCCGGTGCGGCCTATCGTTGAGGCGCTGGGGCTGAGTTGGCCGGGGCAGTTCGAGCGGATGAAGCGCGACCCGGTGCTCAGCGAGGCGCTGACAGCCGTTCGTGTTACACGAACGACTGCGACCGGCGGGGTGCCCGACATGCTGGCGCTGCCGCTCAAGCTGATCCCCGGCTTCTTGTTCGGGCTGAACGCCAGCCGGGTCAAGCCCGAACTGCGCGACAAAATCTTGCGCTACCAGCGCGATTGTTACGATGTGCTATGGAACGCCTTCAAGGGCGACATCCTGCCCCCGACGGCCCCCACGCTCGCGCCCGCCCTCACCGGGGCGGCACGTACGCTCGAACTGGCCGAGGCGGTCTATCACCTCGCCCGCCAGCAATTCGACTTTGAGCGCGCCCTCTATGAACTGACCAGCGCCCAGGATCGCACCGACGCCCGGCTGACCGCGCTGGAACTGCACCTCAGCGCCGGGGCAACCCTCAGCGAAGCGCAGGCCGCCGAACTGGCCCTGGCGGTGAAGACCGTGGCCGGGGCGCTGGAGCAGCAAGGCGACCGCAGCGCCTATGCGCGGGTCTATAACGAACTGTACCGGCGCTACCGGATCAGTTCCTACAAGAACCTGCCTGCCGCCCGCTACGACGAGGCGCTAGGCTGGCTGCAAAGCTGGTACGCCGAGCTAAGCGGCGGCACCCCGTAACGCCCACCCTCCCCTACCCCGTGACCCGCAGCCCTACCTACAGCCCGTAGAAACGGGCCGCGTTCTCGCCGCGCAGCGCTGCCTGTTCGGTGGGGGAAAACTGGGCGATATACGCCCCGCTGAGGCCCAGCACCTCAGCATAGGGGGCGGCCAGTGTGCAGACCGGCCAATCGGAGCCAAGCAGAATGCGCTCGACCCCGAACGCGGCAAAAACGGTGTCCAGATAGGGGCGATAGTCGGCAGCGCGCCAGGTCGCCCAATCGGCCTCGGTCACCATCCCCGACACCTTGCACCAGACATTGGGCAGGATCGCCAGCCGCCGCAGGTCGTCGGCCCACGGCTGGAGCGTTCCCGCCCCGATCGGCGGCTTGGCGATGTGATCCAACACGAAGCGCTGATCGGGGAACCGGCGCACCAGTTCATAAGCGGGGGGCAGGTGGCGCGGGTAGAGCAAGAGGTCGTAGGTCAGATCCAGCGCGGCCAGGTACCCGATCCCGCGCCCGAAATCCTCGCGTAGCAAGAAGCGATCATCCGGCTCGGCCTGGACGACATGACGCACGCCGACCAGCCGGGGATGCGCGGCTAGGGCCGCCAGGCGCTCTCCCGCATCGGGTTGGCACAGGTCCACCCAGCCGACCACCCCCCGGATCCACGGATACTGATCGGCAAGGCCCAGCAGCCAGCGGGTTTCCGCCTCCGTCTGGCACGCCTGGACGGCCACGGTCCCATCGAATCCGGCGGCTTGAAGCTGCGGCGCTAGCTCCGCTGGCAGAACGTCGCGCTGGAGCGTTTCCATCCCCGGCCCGATCCAGTCGTAGTCGGCGGGCCGGTAGATCCAGAAGTGCTGATGAGCGTCAATGTTCATCGGCGGGGGTCCTCCCCTACTGCCGGGCGGCGGGGGCCACTCGCCGCCCGCACGTTAGAGCGAGACGCTCTCCTCGCTCCAGATCAAGAACTCGCGGTGCCCGCTCTGTTCCGCCTTGACCGGCGCGCCCGATGCGGCGGCCAGGATCGCGTCGAAGATCTCACGCCCCATCGCTTCCAGGGTGTGGGTGCCGTCCAGCATCGCCCCGGCATTGACATCAATATCGGGTCCCATGCGCTCGTACAGCCGCGTGTTGGAGCCGATCTTGACCACCGGGGCGATGGCGTTGCCGATGCCGGTCCCCCGCCCGGTGGTGAAACAGACGACCTGGCAGCCGGAGGCAACCAGCGCGGGCACCGATTCCTGGTCGTAGCTGGGGCAGTAGAGCAGGTAGTGGCCGGGCAGCTTGCGGTCCCAGACCAGTTCGCCGTAGTCCAGCACCCCCTGCACCGGGGCGGTGCCGCTCTTCGCCAGCGCCCCCAGCGACTTGATCGTGATGTTGAGCAGCCCGCCCTCTTTGTTGCCCGGTGCCGGGTTCTCGGCCATGCTGCCCCCGGCGCGGGCGGCGTAGGCCTCAAAGCGTTCCATCGCGGCGAAGATGTCGCGGGCCACCTGGCGGGTGGCGGCGCGCTCGGCGTAGAGATGCTCGGCCCCGAAGAATTCGGGCACCTCGGTGATGATCGTCGTGGCCCCGGCCCGCACCAGCAGGTCGCTGGCATAGCCCAGGGCGGGGTTGGCCGTCAGCCCACTGAAGGCATCGCTGCCGCCGCATTTGAGGCCCACCGCCAGTTCGGTCACCGGCACCGGCTCGCGTTCTTGCCGGTTGGCCGCCTCTAGCAAGTCGCCCAGCATCGCCAGTCCGCGCTCGATGGTTGCCCGGCTGCCGCCGCTCTGCTGCACGCTCATGCTCAGGACGGGCTTGCCGTGGGCCGTGCCGAACTCGGTCACTGTGGGCCGGTCACTGTCCACCGGGGTCAGGTGCTTGCCGATATAGCGCCCGAAGATCGACAGGTTGGTCTTTTCGCAGCCCAGTTCGATCACCAGCACCGCGCCCACGTTGGGATGCTCGATGTAGCGCCCCAGCATCCGCAGGCTGGCCTCGACCACGCCGACCAGCCGCCCCTTGCGCGCCGCCCCCAGTTCCATGTCGGGGCAGCCACAGCCCCGCGTGTGGGGGATCGCGGTCACGCCGTCCACGTTGGGGTACTTCTCGCGGCTGTAAACCCCGGTCATCTCGGCCTGCATGGCGATCATCGATGCTTCGTGACTGGAACACATGCTGGTCGGCACGATCAGCACCCAGTTGCGCACCCCCACCTGCCCATCGGGTCGCCGGAACCCCTGGAATGTGGGTACTGGCCCCTCCCAGGGCGGCAGCGTGGGCGCGTGCAACGGCAGATTCTCGGCATCTACGTGCGGCACCACGTTGCGAACCGTATCGCTGTTCACCGGGTCGCCCGGCACCAGCCCCCGCGACACGGCGAACGGTTGCCCATACTGCCGCACCCACTCGCCCTCCGGCACCTCATGAATCGCGAAGCGATGGCCGGGGTAAATATCGGCGTGGACGGTGATCGAGCCGTGGCCGGGCCAGGTCAGGGTGGTCCCGGCGGCCACATCGTCTTTGACCACGGCGACATTATCCTGGGCAGGGTCCACCACCACGGCCACATCCAGAAGCGGGCGGCTGGCTTGCGTTGAGGGTCTCATCGTGCGGTTAATCCTCCGTCGATCACCAGGCCGGAGCCGGTGACGAATGCGGCCTCATCTGAGGCGAGATAGAGGGCGGCATAGGCCACCTCGTCGGGGCGACCCATCCGGCCCAGCGGCTGGCGGGCGTGTAGCTGCCGCCGCACTTCGTCTTTCTGGTCGGCAAAATTGCGTTCTAGATAGCCCTCGACGAACGGGGTGTGGATCGTGCCGGGGCAGATCGCGTTGGCCCGAATTCCGCGCCCGACAAAGTCGATGGCGATGGAGCGGGTCAGGGCCAGCACCGCGCCCTTGCTGGCGCTGTAGGCGAAGCGACGCTCGATCCCGACCAATGCGGCCACCGAGGAGATGTTGATCAGCACCCCGCCGGGCGGGTCCTGGTCCAGCATCCGGGCGACCCCGTGCTTGGCGCAGAGGAACACCCCCCGCGCATTGACCCCCAGGACGCGGTCAAAGTCGGCGGCGCTGGTTTCCAGCACGTTGCCGACATGGCTGATCCCGGCGTTGTTCACCAGGATATCCAGCCGCCCGGCGCGGGCCAGCGTCGCATCCAGGGCCGCTTCCACCGAGGCTTCGTCGGCCACGTCAAGCGCCTGCGCATACGCCCGGCCTTCGGCGGCGGTGATCTCGGCCACCACCGCCTCTGCCGCCGCGACATTGACATCGGCCACCACGACCTGTGCCCCCTGCCGGGCATAAAGCAAAGCGATCTCACGCCCGATACCCGACCCCGCGCCGGTCACGAACGCGCTTTTGTCATCTAAACGAAACATACCGATCCTTTCTAAAACATGCGGTTTATAGCGCAGCGCGGGCTAAAACGTGCCGCCGCCCGCGCATTTCATCCTAAACGGTCATCACATAAACACCTGGGCCGACTAGGGCCACTCCTCTTTTGACTTCTAATTTCTAATTTCTGACTTCTGAATACCGCCCAGTGGCCTACATCGCCGTGAAGCCGCCATCCACAGGCAGGGCCACGCCGGTGATGAAGCTGGCTTCGTCGGAGACGAGCCACAGCGCGGCGGCGGCGCATTCCTCCGCCGTGCCCAGGCGACCCATCGGCTGCTGCGCCGCGTACTCGGCCCAGGCGGCGGCGGGGTCGGGGCGCGTCGCGGCGAAATCGACCAGCATCGGCGTGTCGATCACGCCGGGGCAGAGCGCGTTGACCCGGATATGCTGGGTGGCATAGTCCAGGGCCAGCGCCTTGGTCAGCAGCACGGCGGCCCCTTTGGTCGCGCAATAGATCGGGGAGTCGCGCTGGGCCACCAGCCCGGTCTTGCTGGCGTCGATCAGGATCACCCCGCCGCCCTGGCGCAACATAATCGGGATCGCGTAGCGGGTCGCGTAGACCAGCGCCTTGATGTTGACGGCCAGCAAATGCTCCAGATCGTCATCGCTGCTGTCGGTGATCAGCTTGGGCAGGTTGACCCCGGCGTTGCAGTACAGAATGTCGAGCTTGCCGTAGCGGTCCAGCGTCGCATCGATCAAGCGCTCGTTGTCGGCGCGCTGGCTTACATCGGCCAAGCAGAAGAACGCCTCGCCCCC
>JBBSEL010000155.1:0-7269 GCA_038239755.1 Chloroflexia bacterium
ATCGTTCTTCCCCCCCCCGGCCCCCCATCCGGCGTCCCCTGTTGCGCCCCTGGCACTACGGCCTGATCGCGCTGCTGGCCCTTCTGGCCGTCAGCGCCCCCGCCCCCACGGCGGCAGCGGCCCCGCGCCGTATCGTCGTGCCCGCCAGCCTGTCGCCCACCGACCCGCTCCCCGCCCCAACCCGCGCCGGGCCGGAGGTGCGCTACTTTGCCGAAACGGGCCACACCCTGGCCCACGGCTTCCGCGAATACTGGGAGGGCAACCGGGGAGCGACCCTCCTCGGCCTGCCGCTGACCGAAGAATTCGCGGAACAATACACCGACGGCTCCACCCAGACGGTGCAATACTTCGAGCGTGGAGTGCTGGAATATCATCCTGCCAATCCGCCCGGTCATCAAGTCGTGATCCGTGCGTTGGGCACGCTCCTGCTCGCCGGGCGGCACTTCGCCCCCCAGGCCACCGCTAGCGGGCAGACCTTCTCCACCGGCTTCACCGTCAGCAACGAATTCTTGCGCTTCTGGCGCGACATGGACGGGGCGACGGCCTTTGGCAACCCGATCTCGCCGCCGATCAGCGAGGAGGGCCGCACCGTCCAGTATTTTGAGCGTGCCCGCTTCGAGTCGCACCCCGAATTCATCGGTGCCCCTTATAATGTGGCCCTCGCCCCCGCAGGCTATGCCGCCTTGCGCGACGCGGGCTACAGCCTGCCGCTGGGTGCGCTGGTACAGATGGAGCCGCCGGTGCTGGCCGAGGGCCACACCCTGCTGGTGCGCGTCGCCAGCCCGGCGGGCGGCAAAGTGACCGGCAAGCTGGACGCCCAGCCCCTCGTCTTTGTGCCCGCGCCCATGGGCACCCTGGCCGGGCAACCGGTGACCGAGCGCCGCGCCGTGGCCGGGATCGCCGCGATGGGCGCTATCGGCGCGCACCGCCTGACCCTGGTCCTGACCGATGCCAAAGGCCGCAGCCGCACTGTGACCCGCACCGTGCAGGTGCAAGCCTGGTCCTTTCCCACCGAGCGCCTGAGCCTCGACGCTGAAGACACCAGCCTGCTAGACCCCGATATCGTCAACGGCGAACTGGCCCAGATCAACGCTATTTTCGCCGGGCGCAACGGCGGTCCCCTGTGGAGCGGCGCGTTCCATCCGCCCCTGGCGGGCACGCTGACCGTCACCGCCCCGTTTGGCGAGCGCCGCGCCTATAACGACGGCCCGGTCAGCACCTTCCACGCCGGGGCCGACCTCCACGCCCCCCAGGGTACGCCGGTGCTGGCTGCCGCTGCCGGGCGGGTGGTGCTGGCGACCAAGCTCCAGGTGCGCGGCAACTGCATCATCATTGACCACGGCATGGGCGTGTATACGATGTACGCCCACCTATCGGCCTTCCGCGTCAGCAAGGGGGCCACGGTGAAGGCGGGCCAGGTGTTGGGGCTGTCCGGCAACACCGGCCTCTCCACCGCTCCGCACCTCCACTGGGAGATGCATGTCAGCGGCCCCGCCGTCAGCCCGTTTGAATGGTTGCAGCGTTCGCTGCCGTAGCGGGGGATAGGGGCTGGGGGTTGGGGGTTAGTGTCTCCGATCTCTTGTAACCCCAGCCTCCAACCTCCAACCCCCATGACTACACCTGCCGACACAACGATTATTTTCATGGGCACCCCGGCCTTCGCCGTCCCGGCGCTGCTGGCGCTGCACGACGCGGGGTACCGGCTCCATGTCGTGACCCAGCCCGACCGCAAGGCCGGGCGCGGCAGCCGCCTGACCCCGCCCCCGGTCAAAGAGGCAGCCTTGGCGCGGGGCGTGCCCGTTCTCCAGCCGCCCACCCTGCGCGATGCCGCCGTAATGGACGAACTGCGGGCGCTACACCCCGCCGTGATCGTGGTCGTGGCCTATGGCGAGTTGCTGCGCCGCGCCGTGCTGGAGATGACCCCCGCAGGCTGTGTCAACGTCCATCCCTCGCTGCTTCCGCGCTGGCGGGGGCCGACCCCCATCCCGGCGGCCATCCGCGCTGGGGACCCCGAAACAGGGGTCAGCATCATGCTGCTCGACGCGGGGATGGACAGCGGCCCGATCCTGGCCCAGGAGCCGGAGCCGATCGGCCCGCACGACACCACCGCGACGCTGGGCGACCGGCTGGCCGCGAAGGGGGCGACCCTGCTGGTCCAGACCCTCCCCCGCCTGCTGGACGGCGCGATCACGCCCCAGCCGCAAGACCCGGCCCTGGTGACGACCTGCGGCCTCTTGCACCGCGAGGACGGCCTCCTGAATTGGGCACGCCCCGCCGAAGAACTGGCCCGCGAGGTGCGCGCCTACACCCCCTGGCCGGGCACCACTGCCTTCTGGGAGGGGCGGCGGCTCAAGGTGCTGGAGGCCGCGCCCCAGCCGCGCACCCTGGCCGAGGCGCAGTGGGAGAACACCCTGCCGGGCACGGTGCTGCTCCTGTCCGACGAGGGGGGCCGTGCCGTCTGTGCCGTCCGCGCCGGGGAAGGCTGGCTGGAACTGCTGACGGTGCAACTGGCAGGCCGCGCCGCCCTGCCGGTGGTCCCCTTTGTCGCCGGATATTCCGGCTTTATCGGTAGCTCGCTGGCCGAAATGCCCCGCGATGCCCCGCCGGACGAAACGACCTAGCGCCGTGCAAAACCCCGCCCCCGCCCCCCGCCTGCCTATCGAGCCGGACCCCCGTCCGTTCTACCGTCCTCCTCGGCGGGTGGGTTGCTCCGGGATGGCCCTGGTCAGCCTGGTCACAGTGGCGGCTTTTCTGCTCTTTTTCGCGGTGCTCACCCCCCGGCTGATCGACCGCGCCCGTGGTATTTCGTTGCCCGGTATCCTCGGCCTGGCCCGTCCCACCGCCACCACCGTCCTGGCCGGGGCCACCGCCCTCCCCGGCCCCCTCGCCACCACGACCGATGCTACGCCCGCCGATGCCACCCCTGCCGTGCCGCCCACCGCCGCGCCCACGCTTGCGCCGCCCACGGTCACCCGCGAACCCGAATATGTCGCCATCGGCAACAGCGCGGGCGACAATGTCTCGCTCCGCGCCGAACCGCGCACCGACGGTGCCAAACTGCTCACCCTGCGCCCGCGCACCGTCCTCCTCGTCGTCGGCAGCGATGTGACCACCGACGGCAAGCTCTGGCGCAACGTGCGCCCCGCCACCGACCCCACCACCGGCTGGGTCATGGCCCAATATCTCGTCCCCTCCGGCCCCCCCTGAGCCGCCGCCTTCCGCCTTTTCGCCTCCTGTTTCCCCGGAAATCGCGCCCAACATGGTATAATATAGGTGTGCCCAATGCACACCCAATACAACGGACTTATGCCTGATCAATCCGGCGCTGGCACCCATTGCAGCCCTTCTAACAACCGATCACCTATAACTGCAAAGGCTCAAGCAAATGGCTGTGACCGATCAAACCGACACCGATACCACCCTCACCGGGGGCGACCGCGCCCGCCTGATCCGCGCGCTCCAGGACAACTGGCGCAGCGAAATGGACGGGGCGCGTACCTATGAAGAACTGGCCGAAAAAGAGCCGGACAAAGCGCGGGCCGACATCCTGCGCCGCCTGGCCGAGGCCGAAAGCCGCCACGCCGCCCGCCTCGAAGCGCGCTTGCTGACGCTGGGTGCGCCGGTGCCCCAGGTCTACCGCAGTTTGGGCGACCGGGTCCGCGCCTGGGTCCGTCGCGGCGTGGGCACCGATGCCGCTCTCGCCCAACTGGACGCTCAGGAGCAAAAGCACGTCGCCCAGTATCGCCAGCAGATGAGCGATATCCCCGACACCGAGTTCCGCTCGATGTTGGACGAAATGCAGCGCGAGGAGGATGTCCACAGCAAAGTCCTCTACTCGATGGGCCGCCAGGCCGGGCCGCGCAACGCCCTCGACGCCCTCCTGGGCCGCGAACGTTGGCATGTGCGCGGGGGCGGCTGGCTGGGCGACGCGATCTACGGGGCGAACGATGGCCTGGGGGCGGTCTTTGGTATCGTCTCCGGCGTGGCCGGGGCTACCGGGGGCAGCCAGGCCGTGCTGATCGCCGGGCTGGCCGGGACCATCGCCAGCGCCCTCTCAATGGGATCGGGGGCCTACCTGGCGACCAAGTCGGAGCGCGAGGTCTACGAGGCCGAGATCGAGCGCGAACGCCGCGAGATCCAGGCCGCCCCCGCCGAAGAGCGCGAGGAGCTGGAGCTATTCTACCAGTTGAAAGGCTTCAGCGCCGACGAGGCCAAAATGCTGACCGACCGCCTGGCGGCCAGCCCCGACCAGATGTTGCGCACGATGGCCCACGAAGAACTGGGGTTGAACGAGGCCAGCTTCCCCAACCCGGTCATGTCGGCCATCTCCGCCGCCATCTCCACGGGCTTAGGCGCGTTCATCCCGATCATCCCCTTCTTCTTCATGCATGGCTACCCGGCGATCATCCTCGCCGCCATCATCAGCATCATCGCCCACTTCCTCGTCGGCGCGTCCAAAACCTTCGTCACCGGGCGCAGCCCCTGGGCCAGCGGCTTCGAGATGACCGTCGTCGGCGTGATCGAAGGCGCGATTACCTACGCCATTGGCCTCGCCCTCGCCGGCATCGGCATGGGCCTCTAACCTCTGCACCCCGCCAACACAAATAGGGGACGGCACAAAACGCCGCCCCCTCTATCCTAGATCTCGTCAACTGACCCCTGACCCCTGACCCCTACGCCGCCCGGAACCACGCCAGCAACTCCGCCTGCGTGGCCGCCTGGAACGCGGCCAGTTGGTCCATCGCCTCCAGCCCCCGCGCAAAGCGCATGTCGGCGACCCCGGTCAGGTGCGTGGTGTAGAAGGCGTGATACTCGTCGCGCAGGTCGGGCGGGATCTGCCCCGCCGCCTCCAGCAGCGCCCCCACCCACCACTGATCCAGCCGCTCACGCAGCCCCGGCCAGCCTTCGCTCAGGTATTGCCAGGCGGCGCGCTGGGTGTGCCGCTTGCTGAACATCGTCCGCAACACGACGCCGAGGCTTTCCTGCGGCAGCACCCGCGTGTCGAGCAGATCGAGCGTCCGCGCGATCAACGCCGGGTCGCGGAAGTTGGAAAACTGCGATAGGTAGCGATTGGTCTCTTGGGGGGCCACGCCCGCCGCCCGGCGCTGGTGGTAGGTCGCCAGGTATTGCTCGAACCGATCCGCGTCGCCAAACTGCGCCGCCGCCGCCACAAACAGGGTCGCCAGGTTTGGATCGACCGCCGCCGGGTCGGCAGCCTCGCGCGCTGCCCACGCCTCAGCCTCGCGGATCGCCGCCGGGTCGTGGGCCAGGGTGATCATCGCGTCCAGCACCACCACCCGCGCCTGGGTCGCGTTGCGTGCTTCGCCCTCGCGGGGCGCGAACCCCAGCCGGGCCAGCTTCGGCGCGAACGCCGCCCCCACCCAGGCCCGGAACTGCCCCAGCGCCTCGGCATCGCCGCTGTCCTCCAGCAACATTTCGACGGTGTGCAACTGACTCACCACCAGCCCCAGCACCTGGTAATTATCCGCCGCCATCAGCGCGGCCAGCACGTCCAGAAATCGTCCCAGCGGTTGACTGCCCTGCCGGGTCAATGCCCACCCGTCGCTGATCAGCCCCATCTGTTCGCCCGGCGAGAGTTGGTCGCGGTGGGCCAGCAGCCCGGCCAGCAGATCGGGGTGGAGTGCCTGCCGGTAAAACCCGATCCCGTCGGCGTTGGCATAGCACCACTGCACCGCGCCCAGCGTGGGCAGCGGCAGCGTGGCCGTCGCTTCGGTCAGCAGGTGGCGCAGTTCGTGGGTCCCGGCATCGTCGGCATAGCGGATCACCAATGGCACCTGCCAGAGCGCGCCGGGGGTCGGGGCCGCGCCCGGCTCCGAATAGAAGCGCTCCTGCCGCACCTGTAAGTGGGTCGCCCCGCCCGCCGTCTCCAGCTCCACATGGATGATCGGGTAGCCGGGCTGTTTGATCCAGCTTTCCATGATCTGGGTGATTAGTTCGTTTGCCGCGTTCTGGATGTGGTGCCACAGGTCGCGGCCCGTCGCGTTGCCCTCGCCAAACGCCTGCATGTAGGTCCGCAGCCCGGTCCGGAATGGCCCCGCCCCGACGAACTGTTCCAGCATCCGCAAGACCGCGCAGCCCTTGCCGTAGGTGATGTCGTCGAACAGTTCGGTCGCGTCGGCGGGTGTCTCCACCGGGGAATAGATCGGGTGGGTGCTGGCGAGCGCATCCAGGGCCAATACCTTGCCCTTCTCGACCTGGAAGTCGTCCCAGAGGGTGTATTCGGGGTTCAGCGTGTCCACGACCTTGTAGGCGATCCATTCGGCAAACGCTTCGTTGAGCCACAGATCGTCCCACCAGCGCATCGTCACCAGGTTGCCGAACCACTGGTGGGCGAACTCGTGCGCCACCACCAGCGCGACCAGCTTCTCCTGCTGCCAGGAGGTGGTGCGCGGGTCGGCCAGCAGCAAGTGCTGGCGGAAGATCACCAGCCCGCTGTTCTCCATCGCCCCCGACGCGAACCCCGGCGCGGCCACCTGATCGTACTTGTCGAAATGATAGGGCACCCCGAAATAATCTTCAAACCAGGGCAAGAGCCGCGCCGTGTAGCGGTGGGCGAACTCCCCCATCCGCTCCTTGCCCCGCACCGTCCACACCCGGATCGGTGTGTCGTGGACCCGCTCTTCGGCGGTGCTGCCCAGCTCCCCGATCACCAGTGCCACCAGATAGGTAGACATCGGCTTGGTCGGTGCGAACGCCCACGTTTGCCCGTTGCCGTCGGCGCTGGGGGTCACCCCCACCAGCGGGCCGTTCGCCAGCACCGTTGCCCCCGGCGCGGTGGTGATCCGGTAGGCGAACCGGGCCTTGAACGCGGGTTCATCGAAGCAGGGGAAAATCGAACGGGCGTCGGTCTCCTCGCACTGGGTGCAGAGCAATTGCTCCGGTCCATCCTGCGCCCGGTACAGCCCCTTCAGCAGCGGGTTCAACGCTGCCTGGTAGGCGATCGTCAGGGTCGCCGGGCCGCGCGGCACCGCTGCCTTGAACCCGATCGTGGCAACCTCCCGTTCGCGGTCAATCGTAATCGTCCCCGGCCACGCCTGCCCTGCCACCCCCAACGTCGCCTCGGTCAGCGTCAGGTCCCGCGTGTGTACCTCGATGCTGTCCCGCGCCTCCCCAACCGACAGATGAATGCACACCTGCCCGCCGAACGTCTCGCGGTCCAGCCGGGCATCGATCTCCACCTCATACAACTGCGGCACTGCATGTGTAGGTAGGCGATAAGCTTTCGGGTTCAATCGGCCTCCAAAAGTG
>JBBSEL010000156.1:0-7264 GCA_038239755.1 Chloroflexia bacterium
CTGGCCCAACTCCCCAACCGGATCACGACCATCCTCCACGACTCGCAGCGCGAATTGAGCGTGCTACGCTGCCTCCAGGAACTGGGGCGGGCGCTCAGCACCGGGCACGATTTACAATTGCTGCTCAACGAGGTGGTCCGCCTGGCTGCCGAATTGACCGAAGCCGAAACCGCCACCCTGATGCTCGATGAGCTGGGGGGCCACGGCCTGATCCTGGCCGCCGAGTGGGGCCACGCCGAGGGTCCGCGCCCACGCTGCTACCTGGGCCGCTGGGGCATGGCCGACCAGGTGATCAGCAGCGGCCAGATCGTACTGATCGATCATGCGCCCACCGACTCGCGCTATGCCGCCCCGGCGTTTGGTGCCCCCTGCCAATCGTTACTGGGCGTGCCGCTGCGCCGGGGCGACCGGGTGATCGGCGCGCTCAATGTGACCAACCATTCCTCCGCCTTTGCTTTCCACCAGAGCCATATTGACCTGCTCGCCACCATCGCCAGCTATGCCGCGATGGGCATCGAAGTGGCCGGGCTGCTGGAGGAGCGCGAGGAACAGATCCGCCAGTTGCGCTATCTGCACCAGCAAGCCCCCACCCTGATCCGCGCCCCGATCTTGCCTGCGCTGTTCCATGACGCCGCCCGCATGGCCGCCGACCTGCTCGGCACCGGCCAGATCGCCATCTATGTGCCTGGCGGGGCGGGCGACGGCTTCACCCTCGTCGCCAGCGCGGGCCTGGACCCCCACGCCGCGACCACCCTGCGCGACGTGCCCCGTGCCTTCTATGACCACTGGCAAGGCAGCCCTGCCGCTATCGACCGGGTGATCGGCCCCCTGCGCGCCGACCCCTACGCCGTGCCGGAGTGGAGCGCACGCTGCCGGGCGCTCGACGTGCCCGCGATGCTGGTCTTGCCGCTGGTGGATGAGCGAGCAGGGCTGTTCGGGTTTATTCTCGGCTTCGGCCAACACCGCAGCGATTTCTCGGCCAGCAGCCTGGCGGCGGGGCGGCTGTTCGCCAACCAGCTTACGGCGGCGCTACGCAACGCCCAGCTTACCGCCGAGGTGCGCGAAACCCGCGACTATCTCCAGGCGCTGGTGGCCGGATCGGGCGAAGCGATCATCACCGTGGACCCGGCGGGCACCGTCCTCTCGTGGAACCCGGCGGCGACCATGTTGCTGGGCTACACCCCCGACCAGGCCATCGGGTTTGCCCTGGCCGGGCTGATCAGCCCACCGGACTTGTTCCACCCGGCCGAGGTGCTGGCCCAAACACTGCGCAAAGAAACGGTGCGCGAATTCGAAACCCTATTGCGGCGCGGCGACGGGCAGTTTGCCGAGGTGCTGCTCACCCTCTCCCCGATCTGCGGCCTGGATGAGCAGGTGTTGGGCGTGTCGATCATCGGGCGCGATTTGGAACATGTGCGCGCCGACCTGAAACAAAGTGTGGCCGAGGTGGTGCGCAGGATCAACGCCTTGCGCCCGTTGACCTTGGGAGAATTGGGCCTGGTCGGGGCGCTGCGTAAGGTGAGCGAGGAGTTCACCATCAGCGGGCGGCTGCGGGTTGAAGTCAGCCTCCCGGCAGAAACCCCCTCCCTACCTCCCCAGGTCGAATTAACGGTGTTCCGCGTTGCCCAAGAAGCCCTGAACAACGTGGTCCGGCAGTCGGGTGCCGATTCTTGCTGGCTCACGCTGCAGGTTACCGCCAATGAAATCGTGTTATCGGTTCAGGATAATGGCACCGGCGTCAGCCTGGCCGGCGGCCTCTCGCCGCTGGACGGCCCGCACAACGGGCCGACCCACGTCCGCGAACGGATCGAGGAATTTGGCGGGGTGGTGACCATCATCAGTACCCCTCGCGGCGGCACTCAGCTTGTGGCAACGGTCCCGCGCACATCATTTCGCCCGTACGAGAACGACTAGTTTAGCAGTCTGGAGATATAACCTATGAGCACTATTCGGTTGATGATGGTTGATGATCATCGTATGTTTTTACAGGGTTTGCGCACACTGATCGAGATGGAACCCGATATCGAAGTGGTGGGCGAATGCAGCAACGGCTATGAGGCGTTGGAAGCTATCATGCGCCTGCAACCCGATGTGGTGTTGATGGACATCAACATGCCGGGGATGAACGGGGTCGAGGTTACGCACCAGATTATCGAGCGCCGTCCCCAAACGGGCGTAATCATCCTGACCATGTACCGCGAAGACGCGCAGGTGTTCCATGCGCTGAAAAACGGGGCGCGGGGCTATATCCTCAAAGACGTAGAGACGAGCGAAGTGGTGCGGGCGGTGCGGGCCGTGGCGCGGGGCGAGTCGATGATCGACCCGGTGCTGGCGACGCGGGTACTGTCCGAGTTCAAGCGGCTGTGGCAGCAGACCGACTCGCGTCCCCGCGACGGCCTGACCGAACGCGAAGTCACCATCCTGCGCCTAATCGCCGCCGGGAACAGCAACAAAGAGATCGGCTCGGAGCTATGCCTCTCCGAAAAGACGATCAAGAACTATATCACCGTGATCTTCCAGAAGCTCCACCTGAGCGACCGCACCCAGGCTGCCGTCTATGCCGTCCAGCATGGGCTGGTCCAGCAAAGCACGCTGACCAACCGGATCAGCGCCTAGCAACCCCGCCGGGCCGGGGGCACCACCCGCCCCCCCGCCGGAGGAGGTTCGCCCAAGATTGCCCCTGCGGGGCCAGGGCCGGAGGCCCCGCCCCCTGGCCTCCGACGGTGCCCAAAACGTGTTGCACCCCGCCTCAAATGGTGGTATACTTAGCCAGCAGGCACGTCAGCGATGACGGATTCCTATGTTGTGATCGGCTATCTATAAATTTGTTTCTGATGGAACTTCTGGCGCAGGCCGCACTCCTCGTGACGAGACGTAGCCGCGCTGTTTTTGTCTATATGAGATCGAGTTTATCCCCTCCCCAAAAGGCGATCCCCGGTTTCCACCGTGCGGACCCGGTGGTGCCTTGGTCATTATCGCTGCCGCCCATCTCTCCCCCGCCTGTTCCCGCCGTGCTATCCGTGCCAGGGCCTCGCCATGCCTGCCGCCGCGGGGCCGCCGGGGATGGGTACAAAAGCTTGGCCGGGTTTGTGCTAGATCAGGGGAGCGCAGGCGGCGCGTCCATAGACCGCAGGCCGCCCGCCCGCAACGATGCCGGGACCACACAGCACACGGTCAAGACGGATCCGGGGCTAAACGGCCAATCTAGCAACGCCCTCGCGGTTGATCAGAGGGAAGAGAGCGAACAACCACTGTGAAACTACATCGCATTCTTGTGCCGGTTAAAGGCGACATGATTGATGACGAAGCGGTACAAATGGCCTGCACCCTGGCGGTGGGGCGCGAACAGCGCGGCAAACCGCGCACGACCATCGAGATTATCTATGTGATCGAGGTTCCTCGCGCGCTGCCCTTGGACGCGGATCTGCCGGATGAGGTGCTGCGGGGCGAACAGGCCCTCACCCACGCCGAGACGATTACCCACGGGCTAAACGTGCTGGTGGAAACCGAGATTTTGCAGGCGCGGACGGTTGGCGCGGCCATCGTGGATGAGGCCGTCGAACGCGGAGCCAACACGATCATTATGGCGGCCCAATACCGCCGCCGCTTGGGCGAGTTCAACATGGGACTGACCTTGCCCTACGTGCTGAAAAATGCCCCATGCCGCGTGCTCATCACCCGCGCCCCCACCCGGGCCGAGGTATCCGGCGCTCCCCAGGCGGCCAGCACCAACGGGCAGCAGCATACGCACCACACCTAGGAGAGGAACTGGGCCATGAGAATTGTTATTATGGGCTGTGGCCGTGTTGGAGCGCGCCTGGCCCTCATGTTTGACAGCGAAGGCCATACCGTGTCCGTGATCGACCTCAGCTCCGAGGCGCTCTTGCGCCTGGACGACACCTTCACCGGGGCGACGGTGGTCGGCACCGGCATTGATGAAGACGTGTTGCGCCACGCCGGGATCGAGCACGCCGATGTGTTCCTGGCGCTGACCAGCCAGGACAACCCCAACATCATGGCCGCCCAGATCGCCCAGTTGCGCTTCAAGGTGCCGCGCGTGATCACCCGCATCTATGACCCGGCCCGCGAAGACACCTTCCACGACATCGGGCTGGAGACGATCTGCCCGACCACGCTGGTCGCCTCGCGCATCCATAGCGCCGTAACCGAAGGCCGCAGCGAACTGCTGGATGACGGCGTGACCGAGCCGCTGCCGGGCACGGTGCTGGCCCGCACCCACACGACGACCATGAACGTGAGTGAGGCCAGCCACCCCCCTGCCACCGAGGACGACGGCGAGGCCGCCCCGGTCCGCCGCGACCCCAATAACCCGTCCTGGCGGCAACGGCTGTTTCGTTAAAGACGAGTGGTTAAGTGGTTGGTGGGTGGTTGGTGCTTCGTTCTCAGGTTTATGCCCCATCAAACTGCTACTAACCACCACCCACCACTAACCACCAACTAAGGACGATCCTATGTATATTATCGTTGTGGGCGGCGGCAAGGTCGGCTATTATCTGACCAAAACCCTGGTCAACGAGGGCAACGAGGTCCTCTTGATCGAACGCAAGCCGGATAAAGTCGCGCTCTTTACCGAGCGGTTCGGGTCGGTGGTGCTCCAGGGCGACGGGGCCGAAGTATCGACGCTGGACAAGGCGGGCGCGGCGCGGGCCGACGTGGTAGTGGCCGTCACCGGCGAGGACGAGGACAACCTGGTCATCTGCCAGGTCGCCAAAAAGCGGTTCGAGGTGCCCAAGACCATCGCTCGGGTCAACAACCCGAAAAACGAAGAAATCTTCCGCGAACTGGGCATCGATGTCACCGTCAGCCAGACCAATCTGATCCTCAACATCATCGAGCAAGAGATCCCCGACCGCCCGCTGGTCCACCTGATGACGCTGAAACACGCCCAGATGGCGATTGTCGAAGCCATCGTCGGCCCGAAGTCGTCGGCCATCAATCAGCCGCTCAGCGCCGTCAAATTGCCCAATAACGTCGTGCTGTCCGCAATCCTGCGCGACAGCGCATTGCTCATCCCCCGTGGCGACACCCGCCTCCTACCCGGCGACGAGGTGATCGCCGTCACCGACCGGGGCAGCGAGGAACCCCTGCGCAAGCTGCTGACCGGCGATTAACCACCCCCAGCCGGGTACTGACACCAGAAGCACAGACGGCGGCTCGCCGGGCGTAGTCAGGCAAGGGCATGGCTCGCGGATTGCTGATAGCAATCGGGGGCGAGCGGCGGCCACTGTGCCCCTGGTGTCTTTTTATTGACCTTCGCACCAAGGAGAGGAGCAATCATCCATGAGGAACTCGATCGCGCGCGTCCTGGGGACGCTCACCCTGTTGGCCTTGCTGGCCCTGCCCGGGCAGGTCGGCGCACAGCAGCCCAGCGCCGACCCGATGCCCTGGCGACCACCCACGTTCGCCTTACCCGGCGACTGGCCGATGTACGGCCATGATGTCAGCCGCACCAACTATAACCCCGACGAGACGACGATCAGCGCCGCCAACGTTGCCCAACTTGCCCAGGCGTGGCAGGTGAACGTGGGCAACAACGGCACCGCCACCTCTGCCGCGCCCAGCGTGGCCGATGGGGTGGTCTATGTGGCGAGCAGCGCGGCATCGCCCGCCAACAACATGTTCGCCCTGAACACCACCACCGGTGCGCAAGTCTGGGCGCGGCCCATCGGCTACCACAGCAGTTGCTTCAACGTGGGCATCGGCTCCACCCCGGCTATTTCGGGCACGGTCGTTGTCGTCGGGGCGGATAATGGCACCCCGGCCTATTATGGCCTGGACACGGCGAACCTGGGAGCGCAGCTCTGGGTCAACCAGATGAACGTGGGGAGCAGCGGCTTCCCGTGGGAGTCGCCGCTCAACTATAACGGGCGCACCTACCTGGGCGTCGCCTCGCGCTGTGACAATCCCTCGGTGCGCGGCGAGGTGCGCTCCCTCAACCTCACCGATGGCACCAGCCCGGTCAGCCAGTATTTTGTCCCCGCCGCACAAGCGGGGGGCGGCATCTGGAACTCGCCCGCGCTCAGCCCCGATGGTAGCACTCTGGCCGTCGGCACGGGCGAGGACTACAGTTGCAACCCGTGCACCTACACGCGCGCGATGGTCACCCTAGACCCCACGACTCTCGCCATCCTCCAGGCCCACCAGGAGCCGTCGCCCAACCAGGACGCCGACTACGGCACCACGCCGGTCATCTTCCATGACAACCAGAACCGGGTGCTGGTCGGGGCCAACCACAAGAACGGCACCTTCTACGCCTATGTGCTAAACAACGTCAACGCCGGGGCGCTCTGGTCGCGGGCCACCGGCACCTCGGTCGGGATGATGCCCGCCTATGACCCCAACGCGGGCAGCGGCGGCACGCTCTTCATCTATGGCAGCAGTGGCCGCCTCTATGCGGTGGACCCGGCCACCGGGGTCGACCGCTGGGCGACGGCGATCACCGCCAGCGGCTCGCACGGCAACATGGCCCTCGCCAACGGGCTGATCTTCCTCAACCTGGGCGCGAGCGGCGTGCAGATCCGCAGCGAAGCCGACGGCAGCCTGCTCCGCACCCTGACCCCAGCCAGCCCGGGCAGCGCGAACTCTGGCGTGATCGTGTCGCACGGCTTCGTTTACTGGCTGTCCGGGTCGTTCATCAACGCCTGGACCGTGCCCGCGCAGGGTACGCCGACGGTGACCGCCACGCCCGGCACGCCGAGCAGCACCCCGGTCAACACGGCGACCCCGATTGTGACCCCGTCGCCCACAATGACCGGCGGGGTGATCACCGCGTCGCCCACCCACACGGCTATCAGCACACCCAGCGCGACGAACACGCCCAGCAGCCCGACCGCTACGCCGGGCATGACCAACACCCCCGGCGGCCCGACCAGCACGGCCACGGCGACGCCGCAGCCGACCACCTGCGCTATCGCGTTCAATGATGTGCCGGTCGGCAGCACCTTTTACGATTACGTGCGCTGCCTGGCCTGTCGCGGCATCGTCGGCGGCTATCCCTGCGGCGGCCCCGGTGAGCCGTGCCCCGGCCAATACTACCGCCCGAACAACAACGTGACACGCGGCCAGACGGCCAAGATCGTCTCCGAGTCGGCGGGCTTCACCGATGCTGTACCTGCGACCCAGCAGACCTTCCAGGATGTCGCGCCAAGTAGCACATTCTGGCTCTATATCGAGCGGCTGTCGGTGCGCGGCATTATCGGCGGCTACCCCTGCGGCGGCACGGGCGAGCCGTGTGTCGCCCCCA
>JBBSEL010000157.1:0-7247 GCA_038239755.1 Chloroflexia bacterium
AGCGGTCTTTAACGCAGAGACGCAAAGAAGACGAAGGCGCAGAGATCAAATCTTTGCGCCTTCGTCTTCTTTGCGTGTCTGCGTTGAAACTTACTGCGTCATATCAAAATAGGCCGCCGGGTCGTCGGCGCTGTCTTTGCCTGCGTAGACGATGGTCCAGCGCAGGATGAGGCCGCCGAGCAGGGTGAGCAGGCTGGTGGTGATGCGTCCGGGCCGGGTGCGGTGACCGCGCGCGATGCCATTGAGCGCCGCCAGCAGGGGTAGCAGGAGGCCCAGGACGATCCCGGGCACGAACAGGGTGCTGTACTTGCCGGTCAGCAGCGGCTGGGCCAGGCGACCCGACGCGACCCCTTGCGCGGCCAGCATGGTTAATTCGGTGGTCAGGCTGAGGGCTTCGGTGCGTTCCAGGGCGGCCAGCATCTCTTTGTCCTCATGCCCGGTGACGGCGAGGGCCAGGCTGATCGCGGCGGTGCCGGTGGAGAGGGCGCTGCTGAGGAAGGTCGGGCCGAGCAGGTACTTGCCCTTCGCCCACAGCGGCACGGTCGTGGCCGAGAGCAGCACCCCGGTATAGCCCCCAACGAAGAGGGCGAAGAACGAACCGGCCCGGCCAATCAGCCGCCGGGGCAGGGCCAGGGCCAGCCGCGCCGGGAGGCTCCCCCGCGCCACCCCCTGCGCGGCCAGCTCCGCCACCGTAGAGAGGGTGGCGAAGCCGCTGAAGCTGACCAGCCCCCAGGTGCCCATCGACATCGGCGATTTAAGCTTGAAGACGCGCAGCATGTTGAGGAAGCGGCTCGGCTTGCCCAGGTCTTTGATCAGCAGGATCGGGCTGATCAGCAGGCAGGGCATGGCGACATAGCGCCCGGCGCGGACGATGGGGCGATGGCGGTGGTCCCCGAACACCTCGGCCAGCGTGGCAATCGTATAGGCCCCCGCCGCGATGCCGCCGAAGAAGAAGTAGAGGATGATCTCCCACTTCCAGTGCGGCTTCTTGATCGGGGGGATGCCGTAATAATAGGGGTTGGGGGTTGGGGGTTGGGGGTTGGTTGCTGGCCTTGCCGGGCGGTCGCCTGCCGTCGCGGGCGCGGGCGTGTCCGGCGTGATCGGTTGCGAGGTGGGAGGGGTCATGGGGGCCTCTACTTGATCTCGAATTGGCCGCGGACAATGCAGTGGTCACTGCCGCGCAGGGTGCAATCGGTCGTCATGCTCAGCGTGGTGAGGTTGGGACTGGTCATCAGGTAGTCGATGCGGAGCAGGGGGATCTCTAGCCCGACCAGGCGGAGCGGACTCCAGGTGCTGCCGGGGCCGTTCCCGCCTGTGCGATAGGTGTCCTGTAGCCCGGCGACGAGATCCTGGTAGGCGGGTTCGCGCTCGGTAGTGTTGAAGTCGCCGCCGAACAGCAGCGGTTCGCCGTCTTGTAGCAGTCCGTCGATTTGGGCGTGGATGCGGGTGATCTCGCCGTCGCGGGCGGTGGTGTCGTAGCATTCGGCGCTGCGCCGGAGGCAGGCGCGGGGCACCGGGTCGGGCGATTGTGGATGGGCACCCACAAAAACCATCGTCCGCCCGTTCCCCAGGTCGATCCGTGCCCAGCACATCGGCAGCATGTCGCGGATGGGCACGCCGATCTCGGACAGATTGCTCGCCAGGATGGGATAGCTGCTGAGCAGCACGATGCCGGACGGGCACGAATCCGGGTAGCGCAACTGGTAGGGATACTGCTGGCGCAACACCTCGTCGTCGGCGATCCACCTGCCGGTGAATTCGTGCAGAGCCACCAGATCCGCCGGTTTGCTGCGTAAGTACTCCTGCAAACCCTCGCTCTGCCCATTATAGGAGTAGACGTTCCAACTCATCGCCGTAATCTGGCGGGCTGCCGGGTCGGCAGACGGCGCGGTGAGGGTAATGTGCGGCATGAAGCGCAGGCCGTAGACCACGGCGCAGAGGAGCAGCAGCCCGCGCAACACCCCCGCCCCCCGCAGGAAAAGCAGGGGCACCAGCACCAGCAGCGGTAGGAACAGATAGGGGGCAAGCACCTGACTCAAAGCCAGCGGCCCGGTGCGGCGCGGGGCCAGCCAGTGGACGGCGGACAGCCCCAGCACAGCCAGCGGGTAGAGGCTGAGCAGCGCGACGACGACCCGACGGCCCCAGCCCACGCGGGGGCGCACCACAGCGGGTGGGTCAGCAACGATGATGCGCTTGTTGTTCAGCGACGGTGGTGCGCGCATGAATTCCTCAGCGCCGCCGGAAGGCCAGGGCCGCGCCGATACCCAGCGCCAGCGCGGTCAACGCCGTGGCGACGTAGCCGGGCAGCACGTTGTTCTGCGGCAGCGAGGGACGGCTAGGGAGATTATAAACCTCCGGCTTGTCGAGCAACAAGAAGAAGGCCCCCAGCGGGCCGATGTTGCCGGTGCTGCCGGGGTCGCCCTCGTGCGCGCCGTAGAGGTAGGCGCTGTCCACCCCCCGCGCGTGGAGGTCGGACACCCGGCGGGTGGCCCGCGCCCGCAGTTCGTCCAGGTCGCCAAACTGGATCGAGTCGGTGGGACACGCTTTGGCGCAGGCGGGTTCGATGCCATCCACCAGCCGGTCGTAACACAGGGTGCATTTGTGGGCCAGGGTGCCGCTGCTCGCTGCATTGATCGTGTCGAGTTTGGGCAGGCTGCGGACGATGCCCCCCTCGGTCAGTTGCCATTGTGGCTGGGGGCCGTCGGCGGTGGGCAGTTGGGCGAGTTCGACCACGCCGAAGGGGCAGGCGGGCACGCAGTAGCCGCAGCCGTTGCAGATGTCGGCCTGAATAACCACCGTGTTGAACTCGGAGCGGATGATCGCCCCGGTGGGACAGGCTTCCAGGCAGCCCGCGTGGGTGCAGTGCTTGCACACATCGGACGACATCAGCCAGTCGAGTTGTGCCCCGGCGTGGCCCGCGCCCGGCTTTTCGATAAAGGCCACGTGCCGCCAGGTGGTGCCCGATAGCTGTTGGGTGTTGTCGTAGCTGAAAGCGGTGTATTCATAGCCGTCGCTGGGCAGGCCGTTCCACTGCTTGCAGGCCACCTCGCACGCCTTGCAGCCGATGCAGAGCGAGGTGTCGGTGAAGAAGCCCTGCGTCTTGATGCTGTGGCTCAGATCGCGCTTTTTCAGGCTGCTCACTGGGATAAAGGTGCTCTGGTTGACCGGCCCGGCGCTGCCGGGGGCACCAGGCGGAGTGGGGTGATCGGTGGGGGTGGAGACCGGGGGGGTGCTGCTCATGGGGTGAGCCGTCCTTTCCGCAGGTTGCACATGAACGCTTTGCTTTCGTGGATGCTGACGTTGGGGTCGCCGACCAGCGCGGTCAGGTTGTTGGCGACCCCCCCGGTGGCGAGACCCTGCCAGCCGAAGTGCCAGGGCATCCCGACCTGGTGGACCAGGCGACGGCGCACCCGCACCGGCGGCATCCGCTCGGTCACCATCGCCCGCGCCTCGGCCTCGCCGCGCGGGGTGCTGACCGTCACCCAATCGCCGCTGGCGATCTCTAGCTCTTCAGCCAGGAGTGGACCCAACTCCACGAACGCCTGGGGCTGCAACTCGGCCAGCCAGGGCAGCCAGCGGCTCATCCCGCCCGCCGTGTGATGTTCGGTCAGGCGGTAGGTGGTGATGACATAGGGGTATTGCGGGTCGCCCAGGGCGATCAGCTTGTTGTCACGCCGTCGCCAGTGCTTGCTGGTCGGGTTGCTCTGCTGCTTGTAGAGCGCGTTGGCGACGGGGCCTTCTTCCGGTTCGTAGTGAGCGGGCAGGGGACCGTCCTTCAGCCCGGCGGGCACGAACAGCCAGCCCTTGCCGTCGGCCAGCATGATGAACGGGTCGCTGCCGGAATGCGCGTCCATGCCCATGCCGTCGGGGTCGGCGGGGGTGTCGGGCGCTTTGTCGATGGGGAAGTCGGGCACGTCGTGGCCGGTCCATTTTTTCGTGTCGGCATCCCACCAGATGTATTTTTTGCGCTCCGACCAGGGCTGCCCGGCGGGGTCGGCGCTGGCCCGGTTGTAGAGGATGCGCCGGTTGGCGGGCCAGGCGAAGCCCCAATTAGGGCTGACCCAGTCGTCGGCCTGGCGGTCACGCGCCCGGTTGTGGCCCTCTTCGGGATAGATGCCGCTGTAGATCCAGCAGCCACAGGCGGTGCTGCCGTCGTCTTTTAGTTCGGTGAAGTCTTTGACCAGCTTGCGGTCGGCCACCGTCCAGCCGTTGATCTCTTTCACGATTTCGTCTACCACCGGGTCGGCGGTGGCCCGGTGCGTGGGGTAGTCCCAGGTGAGCGCCTGGAGCGCCCGGTCGCGGGGGTCGGTGCTGGCGGCATAGAGCGCCTTGAGCCGCTGGCCCAGGTGGTACATGAACCAGGCTTCGGAGCGGCAGTCGCTGGGCGGTTCCACGGCTTTGTCGTGGAACTGGACCAGGCGCATGGTGTTGGTGTACGACCCCTCTTTTTCGGCGGCTATCGCGGCGGGCATGAGGAAGATCTCGGTGCCGATCTCGGCGGCGCGGGTTTGCCCGTTCTCGATCTCCGGCCCGTTGCGCCAGAAGGCGGCGCTTTCGACCTCGTAGAAGTCGCGCACGACCAGCCAATCGAGTTTGCCCAGCCCCTCGCGGACCATCACCGCGTCTTGCCCACCCACAGCGGGGTTCTGGCCCATGCAGAACAGCCCCTTGATCGCCCCGTCGCGGATCGCCACGGTCATCGGCAAGAGCGAGTAGTCATCGGAGATCTTGGGGATGGCATCGTAGAGGTAGTCGTTTTCTTTTGTTGCGGCCTCGCCGTACCACGCTTTGAGCAGGCTGACGACATATTTGGGCAGGTTGTGCCACCAGCCGGTATCCAGCGTTTGGAGCTTTAAATAATCTTGAAAGGTATAATGCTCTTGCTCGGTGGACGGCTGGGCCAGGTAGCCGGGCAAGAGGTTGTAGAGGGTGGGGATGTCGGTGGACCCCTGGATGGTGGCGTGGCCGCGCAGGGCCAGGATGCCGCCGCCGGGCCGCCCGATGTTGCCCAGCAAGAGTTGCAGCAGGGCGGTGCAACTGATGATCTGGACCCCGGTGGTGTGCTGGGTCCAGCCCACGGCGTAGCAGAAGGCGGTGGTGCGCTCGCGGCCCGAATTGGCGGTGACCGCCTCGGCCACGGTCAGGAAGCTTTCGACTGAACAGCCGCAGATGTCGGCCACCATCTCCGGTGTGTAGCGGGCGAAGTGGCGCTTGACGATCTGGAAGACGCAGTGCGGATCCTGGAGGGTGGGGTCGGTCAGTGGGTGGCGCGGGGTTTGCGCGCCCTGGGGGCCTTCGCCCTGCTCCGGTGCGCCCTCGGCGTGGCTCTTGCCGCCGCCACCACTGCCGCCCTGCTCCTCGCCGTCTTCCGACTGGTAGTGCCAGGTTTCGGTTTTGTACTTGCGCTTCTCCGGCTCGAAGCCGGAAAAGAGGCCGTCAAGGTCTTCGGTGTCCTGGTATTTCGGGTTGATCAGGTTGGCGGCATTGGTGTAAGCCGCCACGTACTCTTTGAAGTAAAGCTCGTGCTGGATCGTGTAGTTGACCAGGCCGCCCAGGAAGGCGATGTCGGTGCCAGGGCGGATGGCGACGTGGGTGTCGGCCATAGCCGAGGTGCGGCTGAAGCGCGGGTCGATATGGATCAGTTGTGCCCCCCGCTCCCGTGCCTTGAGGGCGAAGCGGAAGGCCACGGGGTGGCTCTCGGCCATGTTCGACCCCATAATGACGACGCAATCGCTGTTAGCAATATCCTGCTCGAAGGTGGTCGCGCCGCCGCGACCGAGGCGAGTGCCCAGACCGGGCACGGTGGAACTGTGTCAAACACGGGCCTGGTTTTCGATCCAGACCATACCCAATCCGCCGCCGAACAGCTTTTTGATCAGGTAATTTTCTTCGTTGTCGAGCGTGGCCCCGCCTAAATGGGCTATCGCCCGCGTGCGGTTGACCGGGTGCCCGGCTTCGTCGGTCGCCTCCCAGCTCGCGTCGCGGGTCTCTTTCACCCGCTGGGCGATGCGCTCCATCGCCCAATCGAGCGGGCGCTCTTCCCAATGGTCGCTGTAGGGGGCGCGGTATTTCACTTTCAGCAGGCGGTGCGGGTTCGCGCCCAGTTGGAAGGTGGCCGCGCCTTTGGGACAGAGCGTGCCCTGGTTGATCGGGCTGGCGTAGTTGCCTTCGATATCAATGATCTGGCCGTCACGGTGGTACACAAGTTGCGAACAACCGACGGCACAGTAGGGGCAGATGCTGCTGGTGACCTGCGCGCCTTCGATGCGCGGGCGCAGGGTCTCGGTGTGGGCGCTGCTGGTGCGGTCGGGCACGATGCCGATGTGGCGGGCCAGCTTGCCGACGAAGGACAAAGGACGGCCAGGGGCCTTCCTATTAGATGCCTTAGATGTCATTGGCTCAGGTCTCCAAAGTGGCGCGGTGCAGGATTGGGTATGTGGTCCAGGCCCGGTAGACAGACGATCTGACGGTTAGCAAGCGTCGTGCCGCGCCTGCTGGCCCGGTTTCTGGCACGGCGGTCTGTGGGTATGGTACAATGAAAAATGGGGCACAATGAACGCCCCTCTCCGCAGCACTAAGTAAGGATAGATATTTGATGTTGGACGGTTTGCTCCAGGCTCTTTTCAAAATCGTCATTCTCGATCTGGTCCTGAGCGGGGATAACGCGATTGTCATCGGGATGGCGGTGCGGGTGCTGCCCGCCAAAGAACGGCAGCGCGCGATTCTGTTCGGTGGGGCGGGTGCCCTGGTGCTGCGGATGGCCTTTACCGCCCTGGTGACGCTGCTGGTGCGCGAGGAACCGCCGTTCCTGCTGTTGGTCGGCGGACTGGTGCTGGTCTGGATCACCTACCGGCTGTTGACCCCGGAGAGTGAAGAGGCCGCTGCCACCAGCCTGGCGGGCCGGCGCGGCTTCTGGGCCGCCATGCAGACGATCATCATCGCCGACGTGACGATGAGCCTCGATAATGTGTTGGCCGTGGGCGTGGCCGCCGATGGCAACGTGCCGCTGGTGCTGGTCGGGTTGATCCTGAGCATGGCGATCATCGTCGCCGGGGGCGCGGTGGTCGCCAAGATTCTAGAGCGGCTGCCTTGGCTGAATTATGTGGGCGGGGTGATCTTGCTGCTGCTGTCGGGCGAGATGATCGCCAAAGACCCGATACTCACGCCGCTACTGGGACAGTGGCAGGAACCGGCCCAGTGGACGCTCAGCATCGTGTTCGGCCTGATCATCGCCGGGCTGCTCTACA
>JBBSEL010000158.1:0-7223 GCA_038239755.1 Chloroflexia bacterium
CAGTGATGGCAGGTAGGTATCCAGCCCGGTGCAGGCCACCACCACCGCTTGGCGCAGCAGGTTGTCCAGGGCGGGGCGCCTCAAAGCGCTGATCGACATTTGCGCACTTTCCCGGATCAGGCCCAGGAAAATGTCGTTGGCGACCAGCAGTAGATCTTCATCGCGCCCGGCGCCCGCCAGGGGGCGCAGCTTCTCCACCAGATCGCCGCCCGTCTCGATCCGTTCGCATTCCAGCAGGCGATACACCCGCACCAGCAACTCTGCCGGGCGGATGCTCTCCTCAAACACCTGACGTGGACTGGGCATCTGCTTACTCCAAGACGATCCGGACGCCTTCGGCGACCAGCTTGATCAGGTAGGCCCGCAGGTGTTCGACGGCGACTCCCACGGCGGCCTCCGTCTCAATGGGTTCGCTGAACAGTTCCCCGACGCGCACCCGGACCACACGGGGACCAGTGCCATCCCCTGGCGCGATTAGCTTCTGGATCTCGGCCAGCACCTGGGTCCGTAAGCCGCCCAACGCCGCGAGATCGGACTCCATCTCGCTCAAGGTGGCTCGGCAGCGCCGGCAGGTCACGGCCCCGTCGCCTAAGTCTGCGGCCCCCAGCGCCACATCATCACCCGCCCCGCCGGGAGCGGCGCATAGCCGCGTGGTGAGTGGGGTCAGGATGGCGGCGCGCACCTCCTCCGGCAGCGTGGCCCAGTCCGCCCGCCCACGAACGTCCTCCACTGCTTGATAATACGCCAGGAAGCGCGCCTGGTGCCGCCGCTGATACGCCTCCTGGTAGGCGGCCATCAGCGCCCGCGTCAGCCCGGCGATATGCGGCAATTGCTCGAAGAACGCTGGCGACTCAACGATGGCCGCTAGCTCGGCGGCGCGATCCGCCAGCGGATGTCCCTCTACGCGGGAGCTGAGGCTGGGCCAGACCTGGGCCACGACGCTACGCGCCTGGCGCAAGGTCGCCAGGTTGGCCTCGCTCACCGCCTCGCGGATGCGGTAAACCTGCTTACGCGCTTCTTTGAGCGACTTTCCTTCACCCGCCAGCACGCGCACGCAGTCATCCGACGGCGCATCCCGCACGCCATCCAGCGTCTGGCGGTAGTCTTCCAGCATGTCCAGCACCGGCAGGTTGTTGGCGCGCGCCGCCGCGATCACTGGCAGTAGATACCGCAGTTCGTCATCGGCCAATTTCTTGAATGCGGTGGCAATCGCCATCTCCTCTACGTCCACCTCGTCGCCGGTCAGATCCTCAAACGCGGTAACCGCCTGGGTCAGCGTCTGGAGGCTGACGGCCTCACGAGGCGCAAACGATGCCGCGCGGAAGGCCGGAATGGTCGTGAAAGGCGCTCGGCTCTGTGGGTCCTGATGGTTGCGGAATTTGCGACCCTGGTAGGTGACCTCAATGGCCCCCGCGCGCAACAGCACCGCCAGCACCAATTGCAGTACGTCGAGGTCCCAGCCGTAGCCGATACCCCCGAAATGGTGCTCCAGGTCTTTGCCGGTGACCTTGTTGCCGTAGGCGTTCTCGCGCTTCAGGTAATCCAGAATCTCTTTGGCGATGGGGGCCTCTTTGTTGGGGACGAATTTCGTGCCCTCTTTCGTGATCAGGTCCAGCCCTTGTTCGCCCCCGTAGAAGACCTGGGATAGCGCGTTTAGGTTGGCCGCCTTCAACACCTCTTCGGCCTCACTGCCTCGTAAGGAACGTGTACCCATATCCAGCTTAGGGTACAGGTCCGGGATGGCCGATTCATAGAGCCGCCCGAAGATCTCCGGTACCGCCTGGCCCAATTGCGCAGCGTCTTTCGCCACGCCGCGGAAGATGCCCTGCCCGGCCTTCAGCGCCAGCTCTAGTTTGTCTTTGAGGCGGTTTTGGATGCGGGGCACCTCGCTCTTTTCGCCGCCGAGGCTGCTGGACTCCTCCGCCGTGATCTGGTTCTGGGCGCGGCGCTGCTCGTACTCGGCGATGATCTTCCGCCCGGCATAGAGGCGGGCCACCAGCGCGTCGATGTCGGGGTCCAGGGCGCAGACCCAATAGAGAGTATGCTGGTGGGTAGGCAGGCGGCTTTCCTGGGTGGCCTCCTCGCGCTTCGCGGCGCGCTGGTCGGCACCATCGGCCACCAGCAGTGCCAGCTCCACCTGGCCTTCATCGCCGACGCGCGCTCCGTCCACCCGCAAACCGATCTTGAAGGTCTTGTTGCGGAAGCGATGCGCGCGCAGCTTCAGGTCGGTGAAAATCTCACCCAGCAACTCGCGCTCGATGTCGGTCCGCTCGCGCGGCTTGATGTCGCCCTCGTAGTGCCGCCGTTCTTGCTCCCAGCTTTTTTCCTGTGCCGTCTGGATCTTGTAGCCGTCCTCGCTGTTGCGAACGAACTGCGCTTCCTCCAGCCGCTTGAGCGCCGCCTGCACCTGGGCCAGCGGCGCAGGTTGCCCTACCGCCGCGACCAGCACAGCGGCCAGGTTGTGCTCGGTGCGCGGCAGGTCGCGTACAAACTCCAGCAAGACAATGGCCCGGGCGACTCGCGCCGCCCAACCTTCGTCTGCTGGGTCATTGTTGAACCGTTGGATAATATCGGCGATGTCTTTCTGCCGCGCCGATCCTACCTGCCCTTCGATCAGCTCGTAGATCTGGTCGAGCGATACCAGCGCGCCTACGGACTTGGCTGCAAAATTGGTGCGTGGGTTCACCAGCATCTGGTAGACTTGGCTGATGATCGTGCGGTTACTACCACCCAACTGGCGCATGGCCCCCGGCTGAAGGCGGATACCGGACATGATGTCGATGGACAGCTCGATGTAGTGAGGCAGGTAAGGGTAGAATCGGGCGAAGTCTGTTGCCGTCAGGTCGCTCTGGCGGCGGGTGCGCTCCAGGTGGCTGGCAGCGTTCAACTGCCCCTGGTGATCCCCGAACAGCCGGGTGAGCTGGGCAGCGCCTGCCGGGGTCTTGCCCAGCACGCGCCGGGTTACGACCTCGCGGATGTCGGCGGGCGATAAATCCACCTCCCATTTGAAGCGGTCGCGTACCTTTGCCAGCAGCACCCGCTGATCGGTGCCCAGCGCCGCCGTCACCTCGTCCAGGCGTTCCTGCGAGGTGACGATGAACCAGGCCGGACCGGGAATGGTGCGTGCCTTGACCCGGTTGCGACTCTCCTTGCCAAACAACTCGACCACCGCCCGCAGATCTTCCAGGCGCTCCTGGCTGTAGGCCACGTACTGGCCTACCTCGTCGATGATGAACGTGATCGCCTTACCTGGCCGTCGCCGCGCCATCAGCTCGAACGTACGCTCCACCAGCAGCCGGGGCGTCACATCCACCCGGCCCTCCGCCAGGTTATGGGCGAACGATTCGGGCGTGGGGTAGGTCGCGGGATCCATCTCCTGCAAGATCGCCCCCGCCCGGTTCCAGACCTCGGCCCCTTTACGACCCCGCCGTTCCCACCCCCCCTGCGCGTCCTGCGCATAGCGGGTATTGAAGCGCCCAATAAACGCGTCCAGCTTGCCTTGCCCTTCCAAATCAATCTCTAACTCGGCCAGATCGAAATCTTCTGCGTAGCCCAGTTCACGCAGCAGCACCCGGTAGACGAACGGCGAAATGCTCAAGCCCCCATGCCCCGCCTGCGAACGGTCCTTTGCGACGTCGAACATCACCACTTCGGTTGGCAGGGTTTGATTGATCAGGTCGATCAGATGGCCGATTTTGGGATCGTTCACTTGCCGCTTGAAGAGATCCGCTGCCTGCTCGCCTTGCACCTCGCGATTGGCTAGCACATAGCCGAGGTTCTTGGCAAACGACGATTTGCCGGAGCCAAAGAAGCCGGAAATCCAGACGCCGATCGCCTCATCCGGATCGTTCTTGGCCTCGGCCATTGCCCGCAGCAAACGTTCGTACTGTTCGCGGATGCGCTCGGTGACGACATACTCGCTGATCTCGTTATAGACAGCCTGCTCGTCGGTCTGGTCAACCTGAATGACCTCGACGATCTTCTGATCCAGATCACGCTGGAGCAGATCGCGGATCAACACCATAGACAGATCTCCTCTCCATTGAACAGGGATAGGGCTAATCGTAAATCTTCACCCGATAGTTGCCTGGCGTTTCATAGCCGGATAGGTCCATGAAGCGCAGGCCAGTGGTTCCCTCGAGACCACCTGGGTAGAACAGGATCGTCGTCACGTCGGTGCGTCCCTGCATCTCGTCCAGCAGCTTCGACATATGATAGATCGCCGGGGCGAGCGCACCCGCTCGCAGCAAGAAGACAACATGACGCTGCGGATCGAGCCGCGCTAACCGCCCCGCCAGTAGATCCGGTAGCGGACTCCAGTCTGGGTCCGACAGATACGTGGTCACCTGGTGCTGGGCGCGCTCATAACCGCGACTTTTCTCCAACCCCACCACCGCATCCAGCCCCTCGGCCGCCACGATCGCTTCCCAAAGCAACTCGGCCAGAGAAAGCGGTACAACCTCTTTCCCGGCCCGACCCAGGCGTGTCCTGAGCAGCCCCACCTGGCGGCGGAGCTCCCATTCCTCGGGAGGGGTATAGCGCAAGATGGCGAACGGCAAATCCCGATAGGCCGTGATCCGCGGCGGATCCGCTGTCAGATCGCTTTCCAGCCGGTCAATCCGCTCTTTCAGTGAGGACACTGGCATACTCCTGGATCGTAGGGACCGGAAATTCGAGGCGGATCACGCGCCCGGCTGCATAATAGGCGAGCAGCCGTTCTTGGTGTGCTTCAAGAAACAGCCGCTCGACGGCCGGGGTCGCCAGGAAAAACGCCGACCATTCCGGACTGTGCAACACCGCGTCGCCCGATGGCTGTTGACGATAGAGCAGAAATGCGATAAACGCAAAAGCGGGAAGGGGCAGGAAGATGGTGGCCAGCCGCTTGTTTACGGCTCCTTGCAGAATACCAAAATCACGCAGGGTGGCCATCACCTCTTGTGCGGCGCGTTCGATCGTTATTGGCCCCCAGGCCCGTTGCGTCTTCCCGGCGTCGATCTGCGTGTGGATCCACGTTTTGATCTCTTCTACATGCACGTCTTGCAGGCCTTGCCGGGCTTTTGGTGCTAGCACTTCAGTGACCACATCATGTAGCAAAGTGTCTGCTTGCAACGCCAGATAGTAAAGGATGGGGTCGAGCGCCGTCGCGGCGAGGTGCCCCTTCACCAGCGTCGCCAACGCCTGCAACACCTCAGAGTCGCCGATGTATCGCTGCCGGAAAATCGGCAGAATGTCTTCGACCCGCGAGCGGGTCGCCTTACCCAGGATGTTCTCCCGGCGGATGTGATTCATATTCTCCGAAATCGTCGCTGTCATATCCCAATGCTCTAACAGGAGCTTGGTGTCGGGCAACAATGCTCCGGCCTTGATAATCTTGCTGGTATACCGTGCCGCCAATGGGGCTTGCATGAAGCTGTCTCCCTCTGGGGATTATTGGGTCGCGCGTATTGAAGGTGGTAACGTGGGCTGTAGGGTTCGTCATGTGGGCGTGCCCTTCATAGGAGAGAGTCTCTGGATATACCGCGTAACACGAAGGACTACGAGCACCAGACCCAGGTTGAGAAGAGTGGAAGAACGAGCGTACCCACATAATCCCTGGCACCGAGAGCGGCGACAGGGACCTGGTAAAGGTAAGAGAGGTATGAGAGAATCATCCTACCGGGCCACTCACCTGACCGGGTCGTACCCCGCAGTGTTCCAGCACTGGCGGGGTATATTTATTTGCTTGGCGGGTGCGTCATAGGACCCTTATGTAGATTCCTCCAGAAGCTGAGGACCAGGGCCGTCACCCAGTCACTGTAGGGGATTCGATCGAAAGCTTTCCGTGATGCCCTCAGTTGGTTCGTCTGATTGGCCTCAATATAGCGATCTCCAGAACCATCGTTGGGTGATAATTTTTAGCAACTATCCTTCGGTATAATAAAGGCGCCTCAGTCTGAGGCTGCGTTGGCACCTATCCCAGCCTGTGATACATTCTATTAACCGGGGGCCACACTTATGGCTCGACAGCTTTGGAAGGTCTTAAAGCATCCTCACAAAAATGGACCTTAGGCGCTTGCTGTTCGAGATGGTTTGAGCTCCTCTTTAGCACAGCCTATCTTATGCTCTTGCCCGCGCTGGCGGTCGCTCTGGCTGACTATCCGCATCTTGAGCCGATGGTGTTGGCGTGCGCGCTCGTTTGCGCCTCTGGGGAGCGCGTTGTACATTCTTGCGTGCTTGCCGCCGCGCTACCTCGACGAGCAGTTCCCAATCCTCTTGCACAAGATCAGGGGCGACCTGGGCTAAATCTGCTAATACCGCAGTCGGGACACCCTCGCCTCGCAGACTTTCTAATAGTGCTTGGCGCGGTGAGGGTAGCGCCGTACCTAGGAGATCATCAACCGTCAGACCTACAACGTGACCGAGCATTTGCAATTTCTCGGCGCTGGGCTTGGGTCGTGTTCCTGCTAAGATCTGGTTGATATAGGCCTGCGACACCCCAGATTGTCGCGCCAGCGCAGACTGCGACAAGCCAAGACGTTCCATCGCCGCCCGCAATATCTCTCCTACCATCACTACGTCCCCCATGTACTAGCATATCACAATTGCAATAGTTACGCCAGTATCCTTGTGCCTATCGTCGTGCCACTCACCTAAAACTGCTCCCCAGAATCGCACTTCTTTCTATTGCAATAGCAATAAAGAAATGATATAATAACTATAGCGATAGCAATAGATAGAAATTAGCATAGTAATCAGGATGGAGGCACCTATGTTTGGACAGCGGCTTATCGAGATCCGCCAAGCACGTCGCTTGAGCCAGGCCGAACTAGCCCGGCTCTCCGGTTTACGCCAGGGGCATATTAGCCAGCTTGAAGATGGCCAGCGTCGCCCTATGCTGGAGACTTGCGAAAAGCTGGCGACGCCGTTAGCGGTTACGGTTAATGACCTGCTAGCAGCCCCCGGCTCGCCAATCCCCCCTATATCGACGACCACAGCCTCGGTAGCAGCATAAAGAAGCCCCCGCGACCGCGCGAACGGTCCGGGAGCCTGGCCCACAGCAACACACCCCTTGAGGAGGAAATCACTGTGAACACTCTCATCATACCCGAAGTCTTACCAACTGACAACTCCCCAGCGCGTGCCTACCGCATCGGTGCGCTCCTCGTCCCCGCTGGCCCGTACCTCTTGATCGCCACTGGCGTGCTGATCCCACCCGACGAAGCACCGGTCCTCGGCCAGATCCG
>JBBSEL010000159.1:0-7219 GCA_038239755.1 Chloroflexia bacterium
CTGGGATGCCGACGGCCTCGTCCCCGTCGTCACGCAAGACGCTGCGACCGGGGCCGTGCTGATCCTGGCCTTCATGAACCAGGAGGCGCTGGCGGCGACCCTGGCGACCGGGCAGGTCCACTTCTGGAGCCGGTCGCGGCAAACGCTGTGGCGCAAGGGCGAGCAATCGGGCCACATCCTCGAACTTGAATCGCTTTATGTCAACTGCGAAGCGAACAGCCTCCTGCTGAAAGTACGCCCCCACGGCCCCGCCTGCCACACCGGCTACCCCACTTGCTTCTATCGCCGCGTCGCCCCCGACGGCAGCCTGATCCCCGAAGGCACGCCCGGCTTCGACCCGGCGATGGTCTACGGGACGTGAGGCGTGAAACGTGAAACGTGAAACGTGAGGCGTGAGGCGTGAGGCGTGTGGTGTGAGGCATGAGGCATGAGGCGTATTGCGTATTGCGTATTGCGTATTGCGTAAGGCTTGGGTTGATCTAATCTACCTCGTACCTCCTACCTCGTACCTCCTACCGCGTCCTCGTCCTCGTCCCGGCGACAATCGGCCTCTAGACTTAGGGCTGGCCCGCCGCAGGGCCGATGCTCCGGGGGGTCCCATGTGGTAAGATCGGTGCGTGCTTATACCCCTGGCAACAAATGCCCCCACGGCCCTACCCGGAGGATCCATGACCACACAGACCCAGTTCCAGGCACGACCCTTTGCGGGTGAGGCCGATTTGCAAGGCATCTGCGATCTGATCAACACCTGCAATGCGGGGGATCAACTCGCCGACGAACCCTATGCCAGCCTCACCTTCATGCGCGAATGGCTGCTGGAGGACCACGATCTGGACCGGGAGCGGGATATCCGCCTGTGGACGGACAGCACCGGGCGCATTATCGGACTGGGCATCGTCCGCATCCCCCCGACGAACGCCGCCGAAGCCGAACCGGTGGTGGATGGGCATCTGTTCTTCCGCGTCCACCCCGATGCCCGCGCCGAGAACCTGGAGCCGGAGATCGTCGGCTGGGCCGCTGACCGGGTGCGCGAGGTCGCCAGCCAGCGCAACCAGCCCGCCCACCTGCGCGCCGGGTTGCACAAGACCACGCCGGAGTATGTGGCCTACCGCCAGGGGGTCCTGGAATCGCTGGGCTTCCGCCCGGTGCGCTACTTCTATAAAATGGCGCGCCCCTTGAGCGCGCCGATCCCGGCCCCCGAGCTTCCGCACGGCTACACCCTGCGGACGGTCGCCGCCACCGAGCAGCCGCAGTGGGTGGATGTGTTCAACGGGTCGTTTATTGACCACTGGAACCACCACCCACTGACCGAAGAGCGCAACACGCAATGGACCAGCGGCCCGAACTATCGCGCCGACGGCGATCTGATCGCGGTCGCGTCTGACGGCACCTTTGCCGCCCTCTGCCGCTGCGAAATCAACCTCGAAGACAATGCCGCGCTCGGGCGGAACGAGGGCTGGATTGAAGCCCTGGGCACCCGGCCCGGCCACCGCAAGATTGGCCTGGGCCGGGCCATGCTCCTGGCCGGGCTGCACTGGATCAAGGCCCAGGGAGTGGATACCGCGGTGCTAGGCGTCGATGCCGAGAACCCCAGCGGGGCGCTCCGGCTCTACGAGTCGGTCGGCTTCCATGTGGCGAATACTAGCTACACCTATCACAAAGACTTATAAACGTGCCGCGTGCCCTTCCCGGCCCCGGCGCTGGAGCTACAGGAGACAAACTGTGACCACCTTAACGAAATTCGTCGCCCGGACCTATGCGAGCGACGCCGATCTCCCGGCCATTGTTGAGCTGCACAACCTGTGCAGTGCCGCCGATAAACTGGACAACACCACCGATGTTGAAAGCCTGCGCGAGGAACTGAGCGGCCCAGACATCGATCCGGCCAACGATGTGGGCCTCTGGGAAGATGCCGATGGACGGCTGGTCGCCTTCACCCAACTGTGGATTCCGCCCGATACCGAAGGCGGCGAACTGGTCGCCGGGTGCTTCTTCCGCGTTCACCCCGACACCCGCAACATCGGCATCGAAAGCGCGCTCATTACCTGGGGCAGCGAGCGCGTGGCGGCCATCGCCCAGGAGCGCGGGGTTCCCGGCTTCCTCCAGTCGGGCCTGCGCTACAGCACGCCCGAGTATATCGCCTACCGCCAGGGCATCATGGACGCGCACGGCTACACCCCGAACCGCTATTTCTTCGACATGGTCCGCCCGTTGACCGAGCCGATCCCGGAACCGCAATTCCCCACCGGGTACACGCTGGGCCACCTGGCGAGTGATGACGACATCCCGCGCTGGATGGAGGCGTTTAACCAGTCGTTCATTGACCACTGGGACTACCACCCGCTGAGCGAAGAACAAGCCCGGCACTGGCTGGGCAGTGCGAAGTACCAGGCCGAGGGCAACCTGATTGCCGAGGCCGCCGATGGCACCCTGGCCGCCTTCTGCCTGTGCTGGATCGACCCCGACGACAACGCCCGCAACAACCGCCAGGAAGGCGGGATCAGCGACCTGGGTACCCGGCGCGGTCATCGCAAGCTCGGCCTGGGCCGGGCCATGCTGCTGGCCGGGATGCACTGGCTGAAGGGCCAGGGCATGGACACGGCGGGGCTGAACGTCGATGCCGAAAATCCCTCCGGCGCATTGCGTCTCTACGAATCGGTCGGCTTCACCGTGCGGCGCAAGACCGCCATGTATCGCAAAGCCGTATAGGGCCAGCCGGGGCCGGGTGCCAGCAGGAGCGGCCTGGCCCTTTCTTGTGGCCTGGAGAACACGAGATGCGTGGGCAAGACGAACCGATGGACAAAGCGCGCCTGCGGGGGCTGATGCAACAGGAGCACGCCGCCCTGGAAGCCCTCCTGACCCGGCTGGACACGGCGCAAATGACCCAACCCGGCGTATACGGCGAGCTAGCGGTGAAAGACGTGCTGGCCCATATCGCCGCCTGGCAGGGGATGGAAGTTAGCTGGCTGCACACTTCCTTGCGGGGCGTGCCGGTGGTGCGCTATGCCTCCGGTTACGAACTGGCCGACGACGACGGCGACGTGGTGACCGACCGGCTCAACGCCCATATCTTCGCAGAGAACCGAGACAAGCCGGTCGCCGCCGGGCTGGACGACCTGCGGACCACGCATACGGACCTGCTGGCCCTGGTGCAAACCTTGTCGGACGACGATCTGCAATCGCCGCAACGCTTCGACTGGTGGGACGGCGAGCCGATCTGGACCTCGATTGCCGGAAATAGCTATGAACATGTGCGCGAACATCGCATATTGATCGAGTCCTGGCTTGCCAACAGCGGCCAGTTGACCTGAGAAGAGGAGTAAATCAAATGACCACCCTGACGAAATTTACCGCCCGTCCCTACGCGGGCGACACCGACCTTCCGGCCATTACCGCGCTGCTGAACCTCTGCGACGCGGTGGACACGCTGGACGACAGCTACACCGAGGACGACCTGCGCCGGGAATTCGACAGCCCGGAACTGACCCCGGCCAAAGACCTGCGCCTGTGGGATGATGCCAGCGGGCGATTGGTCGGCTTCGGCCAGATCTGGATCCCCAGAGAGGGCGAGAAGGTCGATGGCGGCCTCTATATCCGCGTTCACCCGGAGGCCCGCGGCCAGCACCTGGAAGACGAGATTATCGACTGGGGCACGGCGCGGGTCCGCGAGGCGGCCCAGGAACAGGGCAAGCCTGCCCAACTGCGCTGCTGGGTCCGCGAGGGCAACTATGTCGGTGCGATCCTGGAAGCACAGGGATTAGAGATCGTGCGCTACTTCTACAAGATGGCACGCCCGCTCGATCAGCCGATCCCCGAACCGGTGTTGCCGGAAGGCTTCACCGTGATCGACGCGACCCAGGCCGACGATACCCATATCGAACGCTGGGTGGAGATGTTCAACGGGTCGTTCATCGACCACTGGAACCACCACCCGCTGAGCGTGGAGAACCACACCCACTGGATCGCCAGCCCGAAGTACAAGGCCGAGCGCGATCTGGTCGCCCGCGCCGCCGACGGCACCTATGCCGCGTTCTGCTTCTGCTGGATCGACCCCGACAACAATGTCCGCACCAACCGCCAGGAAGGCTGGATCGACATCCTGGGTACCCGGCGCGGCTACCGCAAGATCGGCCTGGGCACGGCCATGCTCCTGCGCGGGATGCAGTTGCTCAAGAGCGAAGGCATGGACACCGCCGTCCTGGGCGTCGATGCCGAAAACCCCAGCGGCGCGCTGCGGCTCTACGAGTCGGTCGGCTTCGCCAGCGTCCAGACCAGCGTCACCTACTCGAAAGACCTCGTTTGACAAGGAAGAAGGAAGAATTATGAAGTAAGAAAGGAGAAAAAGCTTAGCACTCAGGTGCTTTGTGCTGCTCATACTTCTTACTTCATAATTCTTCCTTCTTCCTTTTAGGAGAATTTGGATGACCACACAGACCACGTTCGCCGCCCGCCCCTACGCCGGGGAAGCCGACCTCTCCGCGATTTTAGAGCTGATCAACCTATCCGCTGCGGAAAAGCAGTATGATCAGATGGACCTGGAGAGCCTGCGGCACGCGATGACCAACCCCACGATGGATCAAGCGCGCGACCTGCGCCTGTGGGAAGACCGCACCGGGCGGCTGGTCGGCATCGGGACGCTCTGGGTGCCGCTGCCCGACGACAATGAGTTCTTCGAGGGCCGGCTCAATACTGCGATCCATCCCGAAGCGCGCGGGCAGGGGCTGGAAAGCGAGATCATCGCCTGGGGCACCGAGCAGTTGCGGGCCGTGGGCCAGGAACGTGATCGCCCGGTGCGGATCTTCATGGACGCGCCGGAGACTGATGCCCGCGAACGGGCGCTGCTGGAAGCCCACGGCTTCGCCCCGGTGCGCTATTTCTTCGTCATGCACCGTCCGCTGAACGAGCCAATCCCGGAGCCGGAGTTCCCCGCAGGCTATACCCTGCGCCATATGAGCCGCGACGTGGCCGAGGTCGAACGCTGGGTAGAGATGTACAACCTCTCCTTCATCGACCATTGGGGCTTTCACCCGCTCGTGCTGGAACGCCGCCTGCACCGCATGGCCGACCCAACCTACAAGCCCGAACGCGATCTGGTGGGCGTGGCCCCCGACGGCACGTTCGCCGGGTTCTGCGCCTGCTTCATCAACGGGACCGACAACGCGATCACCGGGCGCAACGAGGGCTGGATCGGCGTGCTGGGCACCCGGCGCGGCTACCGCAAGATCGGCCTGGGCCGGGCGATGCTCCTCGCCGGGCTACACCTGCTGAAGGGCGAAGGCATGGACACCGGTGTGCTCGATGTCGATGCCGAAAACCCCACCGGGGCGCTGCGGCTCTACGAAGCGGTCGGCTTCCATGCGGTCAAGACCGATATCGCCTACCGCAAAGACCTGTAGCCCCCCTTACCCCTTGGCCGCTTCCAGGGTGTGAACGAGGAACCCATGACCATACAAGCGTCGTTCCGGGACCGCGCCTACACCGGGCCGGACGATCTCCCCGCCATCGTCGCGCTGCTGAACCTGTGCGACACGGTGGACCAGTTGAACGAGCATTACACAGTAGAGACCTACGGCACCGAGCTAGAGGACCCCACCGTGGACCTGAGCCGCGACCTGCGCCTGTGGGAAGACGCCGCCGGGCGCTTGGTTGGGTACGGCCAACTCTGGCCCCTGGAAACCGAAGACGGGATCGAAGGACGGCTCTTCTGGTACATCCATCCCGACGTGCGCGGTGGCGATATCGAGGGAGCCGTCTTTGCCTGGGCGGCCCGCCGCACCGCCGAAGTCGGCCAGGGGGCGGGCGGGCAGAACCGCGTCGCCAGCACCGCCGAGGACCACAACACCTACTTCTGCACGACGCTGGAGGGGCACGGCTTCCACCTGATCCGCTACTTCTTCGAGATGGAGCGATCTCTGACCCCCCCGATCCCGGAGCCGCAGGGGCCGGAGGGCTACACCATCCGGCCCCTCGCCGGGGCGGACGAACTGGAAGCGTGGATGGCGCTCGACCAGGATGCGTTCCGCGACTCGTGGAACTATCATCCCCTGCCCGTGGAGCGGCGGCAGCACTGGATGGCCGACCCGCGCTACCGAACGGCGGGCGATCTGGTGGTCGTCGCCCCCGATGGGCCGTTGGCCGCGTTCTGCCTCTGCGACATCGACCCCGAAGCCAACGCCCAAACCGGGCGCAACGAGGGCTGGATCCAACTGCTGGGCACCGGGCGCGGCTACCGCAAGATCGGCCTGGGCCGGGCCGCGCTCCTCGCCGGGCTGCACTACCTCCAGCACGCCGGAATGGACACGGCCCTGCTCGATGTGGACGCCGCCAACCCCACTGGCGCGCTGGGCCTCTACGAAAACGCGGGCTTCACCAAACGGCGCACCAACCTGCGCTATATCAAGGCGCTGTGATGCCGATGGACGACCTGGAAACCGACCTGCGCCGCCTCTACGGGGCCTACGAGTACCTGCGCGACACCGACCTGACCGCCGATTCGAACACCTCCCGGCTGCTACATACGCCCGATTATGGGCTGCTGGCGGCGCGGGTGGGGCAAGAGGTGGCCGAGATGCTGGGGGTGCTGTTCGGCACGCACCGCCACCACGGGATGCCCGAAGATCTGGTGTTGGAGGCGAGCCAGGTTTGCTACTGGGTTTACTGCAACGGGGTGGCGCGCGGCCTGCCCTATGACCGGTTGGCCCCGCATGTGGCCCTGCGCGACCGCGATGCCGACCGCGCCGACGACCCCCCGGACCTCCTTGCCTACCTCCGGGGCGACGACCCCGCCGCCGAGGCCGACCCCGGTCGCGTCCGCGCCCTCCAGGCCTTCCTTCGCGGTGTCGGCAAAGCCTGCCGCCAGGAAGGCGTCCTCCCCCGCACCGTCGTCCGCGCCGACCTCGCGGCGATGGCGGCCAAGCCGTATCTGGCGGGCTATTTTGGGGATGGGGGTTAGGGGTTGGGGGTTGGTGACGGACGATGCGCAATGCGGTAAGGCGATAGACCCCCGACAGGGTGAGCCGCCTTAAAGCTTGCACCAGAAACCTCCAGCTCCGGAGGGGCGACAGAGCCTAGCCCAAGGCGTGAGCCGTGTGGATCGGCAGCAATAATCCCCAAGCCCCGGAGGGGCGACAGAAGTCGGGTTTCCCCGACGTACATCTGTCGCCCCTCCGGGGCTATTACGCGGGGCGACTGACGCAAAGAGGCGCGGCCTGGATACTAA
>JBBSEL010000160.1:0-7217 GCA_038239755.1 Chloroflexia bacterium
AAAGACCGTGATGAACGGCAGGTCTGCGAACGCGCCATCTGGGAGGCCGAAGCGCGGGCCGGGCTGGCGGGGTTGGCCGTGCCGACCGAGTATGGCGGCGCGGGCCACTCGTTCTTCGACTATATCCTGGCGCTGGAAGCCGTCGGCCAGGTGGAGAGCGCCCAGGTGTTGATCCTGGCCTCGCACGCCGCCATGATCACCTGCGTCCAGCAGCAGGGGACGGACGAGCAGAAGCAGCGCTGGCTGCCACTCCTGGCGAGTGGCGCGCTATTCGCCTGCTTCAGCCTGACCGAGCCGGGCGCGGGCAGCGACCCCGCCGGGATGAAGACCGTCGCCGTGCGCGAGGGCGATGCGTATGTGCTGAACGGCAAAAAGACGTTCGCCACCAACAGCGGCGTGGCCGATGTCTATGTGCTGTTCGCCCTGACCGACCCGGAGGCCGGGGGGCGCGGGGTCAGCGCCTTCATCCTCGACCGCGACACGCCGGGGTTGGTCTTTGGCCCGCCGATTTCCAAGCTAGGGATGCGGACCTCGGTCCAGCGCGAAGTGACCTTGACCAATGTGCGGGTGCCCGCCGACCGGCTGCTGGGCCGCGAGGGGTCGGGGCTACGGACGGCGCTGGCGGCGCTCGACCTGGGGCGGGTGGCGATCGCAATCCAGGGGGTGGCGCTGGCCCAGGCCGCCTACGAGGCCGCGCTGCGCTACGCCAAAGAGCGCGCCCAGTTCGGCAAACCGATTGCCCAGAACCAGGGTGTGTCGTTCCCCCTGGCCGACATGGCGATGCAAATCGAGGCGGCTCGCCTGCTGACCTACAAGGCCGCCGCGCTGGTTGATGCCGGACAGCCGTTCGGCCTCCAGGCGGCGATGGCGAAGTGCTACGCCACCGATGTTGCCATGCAGGCCACCACCGACGCGGTCCAGATCTTCGGGGGCATGGGGGTCACCACCTATGTCCCGGTCGAACGCTATTTCCGCGATGCCAAGGTGGCCCAGATTTACGAGGGCACCAATCAGGTGCAGCGTGTGGTCATCACCGGCCACATTCTGCGCTAGTTAGAGGCGGCTGCTTATGAAAACGATCGGGCTGCTGGGCGGCATGAGTTGGGAGTCGTCGCAGGACTACTACCGGATCATCAACGAGACGGTGCGGGCGCGGCTGGGTGGCCTCCATTCGGCGCAAAGCCTGATGTATTCGTTCGACTTCGCCCAGGTGGAGGCGCTCCAGCACGCGGGACGCTGGGACGAGGCGACGGACCTGCTGATCGCCGCCGCCCAACGGCTGGAGCGGGGCGGAGCCGATTTCATCGTCCTCTGTACCAACACCATGCACAAGATGGCCGATGCTCTAGAGGCCGCGATCACGATTCCCCTGCTCCATATCGCCGACCCCACCGCCGCGCAGATCCAGGCCGCCGGGCTGACCCGCGTCGGCCTGCTCGGCACCGGGTTCACGATGGCGGAACCGTTCTACCGGGGGCGGTTGGAGGAGCGCTACGGGTTGACCGTGCTGGTGCCCGGTGCCCACGACCAACGGCTGGTCCACCGGATCATCTATGACGAGTTGTGCCTGGGGGTCACGACGATGGCCTCGCGCAAGCAGTATGTGCGCGTCATCCGCAGCCTGGCCGACGAGGGAGCCGAAGGGGTTATCCTGGGCTGCACCGAGATCGGCCTGCTGATCCAGCCTGCCGACAGCCCCCTGCCCGTCTTCGACACGACCCGCCTCCACGCCGAGGCCGCCGTGGACTATGCACTTAGGCCGGATTGAGCAGTTGGAGCGATCAACACTGAGGACCTGTCTATTGGTCGTCACGCCTGGGTCGCTGTGCTACCGCGGGTTCTCTGCTTCCCGCTGCCACCAGTCAATCATCAGTCCGGTGGGGCTGCGTTCCTGTCGCAGCCGGTAGCCTTTTTTGAAGCGGGCCTCTACCGGCTTCAGATACGTGTCCAGTTCCAGGATGTAGTCGGGGTGCTGGTCGAGCACATAGACCGGATCTTCCTTTTCGTGCCCGGCCCGGCCCGCTCCCATTCGCGCCACCCGTATATGAGCGATATGCAAGTCGTTCAGGCCATAGGCATCGAGCATGGGATGCTCGCTATAGTAGGCGATGGCCCCCGCCCCTTTGATCGCCACCCGTGCCCAGGGAGGCGTATGCTGGCGCAGCCACAGCCCCGCCGACCCCCAGTGGTCGACGTAGCTCGTGTGCAGGCGGGTCAACTGGCCGATCACCCCGCTCGGCTCATAGTACTGGAGCATCCCCCGGCCATAGAGCATCCACACCACCAGCAGGCTGCCTGCCGCCAGCCCCCGCACGGTCGGGTGCCGGGGCGCATAGGTGAAAATGAAGCGCCCGCCTTCGGTTGCCAGCAAGGCCAGCGGGGCCAGGATCGGCACGAAGAAGCGCCAGCCGGGGAAATAGTCGCCGCCCACCCACAAGATATAGAGCATCAACCCGGTAATCAGCAGCGCCCAGGTGGAACGTAGGCCCGCCAGGCGCTCCACGCCGAAGCCCCGGTGGTCTTGTTGCTGGAGGCGCGGTAACCATTCCAGCGCGGCGACCCCCAGGCCCACCACCGCCAGCGTCACCACCAGCCAGTGTTCGGTCAGGAAAAAGCGGCTGTGTTCCAGCCCGCGCCCGAGCAGTTCCAGGGTGCTGCCGGTCTTGGCATAGAATGTGTTGGGGAACGGGTAGCCATAAAAGCTGATCCGCCAGATCTCATACGGCCCGATCACCGCAAGGAACGGCAGGACACTTGCCCCCAGCAGGCGGCGAACCGAGCGGCCTTCGACCCGATCCCGCAGCGCGCGCCCGATCAACAACACGGCGGCAATCAGAAACCCTTCAGGCCGGGTGAGCGCTGCCAGGGCCAGCACCAGCCCCGCGCCCGCCCGCCAGCGCCATGCCGCCCCATCTTTCTCATTCCATAGACATGCCCCGGCCAGCAACGCCAGAAACGCCAGCAGCGCCGACTCCATCCCGCTCCCCAGGGCGCTGTAGGCCAGCAAGCTATCATCTACAATCAGCAGCCCCACGGCCAGCAGCGGCCACGGGTGCCGTCCGTCGGACAGGCGGCTCGCCAGGTACCAGGTCAGCGCGATCAGCCCGATACTCAGGGCAATGTTGGCGGCGAGGGTGACCGCCTCCGGGGGCAGGCCTGCGGCGATAGCGACCGCCGCCAGCAGGGTCCACAGGAAATTGGTATACCCTTCGACCGGCGGCTCGCCCGCATTGTACACCAGCCCCTGGCCGTGAATCAGGTTCCAGGCATAGCGATACGAAATGTACGCGTCGTCCAACTGCCAGTCGCCCAGCACCCGCCCGGCCACGAGCAGCCACAGCCCGCCCACGGCCAGGCCGAGACCCCAGGCGGCCTGCCGTCGCGGAGCCAGCGCCACAGCGCATCCCCAGGCCAACCCGGCCAGCATCCCCTCCACCCACGGCGGAATGGCCCGCGGCAGGTAGAGCAAGTGCAGCCCTGCCAGCGAGGCCAGCGTCAGGCTGCCATACACCCCGCCCCAGCCGGGTCCCAGTCGCCGCACGCCGAGCCAGAGCACGCCCCCCACCACCAGCGCCCAGACGAGCGCCGCCAGCAGGATCTCGCCCATCCCGCGCTCCGGCTGGATCTGCACCCAGTCGATCATGACCCCGTGCGGGCGATCATCCCCTGGTATCTTCACCGGGGCGCTCTCAATATCCACCTGGATATGCGCTGGATCCAGGTATGGGTTGGGAACCTGATCGGTGTCCAGCCGGGCGCTGATCACCTGAAAGTCCGGCGTGAGCGTGAGCGGCACGGTGCTTTGATCATTCAGGCGCATCGTGACAGTCGGGGGTGGGGGATCAGCAGCCAGACGGAGGCTGATATGGGCATAGCGCCCGGCCTGGGCCGCATAGGGGAACATCAGCGTGGCCTGCGGGAGCGACCAGCGGTAGGTTGTTCCATCGGCCAGGTGCTGGGGTTTATAGAAACCCTGCGCGTTACCCGGTGGATCGAAGGAGCCGAGCGCCGCGTACATCCCGCCCGGCATGTCGTCGCGCAGCAAGCGAGGAGGCACGCCCAGTCCCAGCCCGACGGCCAGGATCACGGCCAAAACTATGCCGTAGGCTGCTATTCTCCGGTGTGTGTAGGACACGGCCTCTTTGCCGGGGGTGCTCACCATTCGATTGCTCCGTTCGCTGGCTCGATGCTACATATATTTAGCACACCCTGGCCCGAAATGCAACAATTATGTTTTAGAAGAAAGGCAGCGTTCTGGCTTCACTGTACTGGTGATCCCATAAATCAGGCGCAAACAGGTCAAAAATACGTGGCAAATTCTGGAATCCACACATAACGTTGGCCCTCTCCAGCGGTCAATCAGCGCCGCCAAGTTAGGAGGTAGGTTCCCCGTGGCGGCGGTGTGCCGCGCTAGCAATTGTCCGGTCACTAACCAATCCAGCACCCGCGGCAAGCCCCACAACAGCACCTGGTCGATCGGGCCGAGGCACCCAGCCGCCCAAGCGGGCCAGCAACTCCCCCGCCGCCCATTCCCCCTCCCCGCTAATGCTGTATAAGACGCCGGCCACCCCCCCGCCTAACGCCACCACGATCGGCCTGCTGATCAAGCCTGCCGATAGTCCCCTGCCCGTCTTCGACACGACCCGCCTCCACGCCGAGGCCGCCGTGGACTATGCCCTCGCGCCCGATTGAACGTAGCCGGGTCCCCTTCTTCCCTCCTGTGCATTATTATACTATAATAGTGCTATAATAGTGCTGCGATCTAAACTCCCCCTTCCCAGGCGGCAGTTGGCCTGCCTAACGCCTGCTACGGGTTCAGGAGGTCTATCTGTGGAGCCGAACACTCGCGATGCCCCCCCACAAGCGTGCCTGCCCCCGCCGCGTTTCGCCCGCACGGAGTGGCTGCTCTTGGGGCTGCTGGTGCTGGTCGCCTTTCTGCTGCGGGTCTATAATCTCGGGAGCTTTCCCGATACGGTCCTGGCCGACGAAGCCGACAACACCCAGGCCGCGATCAGCATCCTCTATAACCAACCGCCCGTCAATGGGCTGTTCGGCTTCGATTGGACCCCCCAACCTGCGTTCAGCGTCTACAAACAGGCGGCGTTCCTCGCCGTATTCGGCATCAACGTCCTGGCCTTGCGGCTCCCCAGCGCGGTGATCAGCGCCCTGGCGCTCATCCCCTTCTACCTGCTCCTCCGCCGGCAGTGCGCGGTGCCCGCGTCTTTCCTCGCCACGGTGCTGCTCGCCACCAGCGTCTGGTATCTCAACTTTTCTCGGAGCGGCTGGAACAACCTCGACATCTGCTTTTATATGCTGATGGCGATGCTCTTCCTGGTGCTGGCGCTCCGCACCCTGCCAACGGGGGCGCGCTTCTGGCCGTGGTTTCACTTCGGGGCGGCAGGCTTTTTCTGCGCCCTGGGGCTATATGGCTACCCCAGCCGCAGGGCGAGCACCCTGGGGGTGCTCGCCTTCTTGCCCGATGCCCTGCTGCTCTACCGCCAGCATTGGAAGACCGTGCTGCTGGGTTTCTTCCTCCTGTTCGCGGTGGAAGCCGTCGCCTTCGCGCCAGAGGGAGCCTTTATCGCCCAGAACTGGGAATTGTTCAATGGCCGCAGCCAGGTAGTGTTCGTGCTGAACAGCCCCCCGTTTCAGACCGACCCGGTGGGCACCGTGGTGCAGCAGATCAACCGGAACATCCGTGGGCCGTGGGATGGCAGCGTCAACAACACGGCCCAGTATTCCCCCGTCGGTGAGCCGCAATTGGACCGTGTTACCGGGCTGCTGGTGGCGCTCGGCATGATCTTGACCTTGCTGATCGGCAAGTTCCGCACCCGTGCCGAAACCTGGTTGTGGTGGTTCATGCTGCTGTCCGGCTGGGGGCTGACCCAATTGCTGACGGTCGGCACCCCCAACGGGGCGCGGGGCATCGGCTATATGCCCACCCTGATCTACTTCGCCGGGGTGAGCCTGGAAGGGGTGCGGCTGGCGCTCGTCTGGCTGCTGCGCCGCTGGGATCGCGCCCGCTGGCCGGTGGTCGTGCAGCGCGCAGCGACTGCCGGGGTGGCAGTGGCGATCTTGCTGGCCGGCTATGCCAACGTTACCCACTATGTTGATTGGCAAAACCTGCCCCATACTCGCCAGGACCGGCACCTGTATGTCACCGTGCGTGAGTTCCCCGAATGGGCGACCGCTGTTGTCGAGCGGGCGCGGCTTAAGCAGGGGATCTCCAACATCGGTACCTGGCGCGACGCGCATCCTCTCCAGAATATCGCCGATCCCTATGGCCCGCCCGCGCCGCCCGCACCCTAAGTACAAGCACATAAGCTTTTCAGTAACGGACAGCCTATTCCAGGCACTACTCGTCGGCTCCAATGCCGTGAAAGTTACTGGATTGTACTTAGCGGCTGGTCATGTATAAAACTCATTGAAACATAGGCGCAATTTCCCCTTGACATTGCTTGCTGAACTCTGTATAATCGTCAGGTTGGTTGCGAAACCAGCCCCGTTAAAAGTCTCCAGGAGCCACCTGTTTCGCCCGTTTAATCGGGCAGACACCAACAAGCGAAGATGACCAGGAAATTGGTCGGGAACTGGGGGGCAAAACCCCTTGACAGCGCTTGGGCAATTGAGTATAATAAGCGGGCCGGTTGAAAAGCCGGAAAATCCGGTCTCGTCTCGTGTGAACGAGGAAGATCGTTTCCAAGGGAACAGCCAACAGGGGGGCAGCAGCCAGAACGGGACCACAAGAGTGTGAATACTCACATCTCCATATGGTGTTGTTTTGTCTCCGCCGATGCGATGAGCATCGGATTTTGTTTGCCCATCAGCCGCCACTTATTGGACATATCGCTTTCCACATTTTGTGGGTAACGCTGTGGATAAATTGGTGGAAAAGCCGAGGCCGAAACGCCTTGACACGGTTGACCTGCTTTGGTATAATGACCCTCGCCGCTGAAAAACGGCGCCTGCAACCTTCCGGGGTTGCTGCCTGAAAAGCACCTTAACAACAGCAGAGTGGTGAGCAAGCATGTTCATCAACCTGTGTATATAACCAAGTCAGTAGTTCTTTAGTAAAGCCCAGAACGAACAATTCCTGCTGTTCGGATCTCGGCCCTGGATGGTAACATCCGGTGGCACAATCCCGAGTAGCAAAACCCATGAGCTTATTGGTCGTGTGTGACACGGCTGATGAAGTCTTGTTGGAGAGTTTGATCCTG